>JALCBQ010000124.1 GCA_028066335.1 Pirellulaceae bacterium | reverse complement strand
CCTTAATGCTGGCATTAATGTTCTGTATTCGGGAACAGTAGCGGCCGCTATTGAAGGCGCATTCTTTGGGATTACCAGTATTGCAGTCTCACTGGAGTATAGCGAGCAGGCGAACTTTCAAAAAAGCGCTATATGGGCACGCCAGATTATTAGACAAATTATGGAGCAAAAAGAGCGAGCTTCGCTACTTTATAATCTAAACATGCCTACCTCGGCTTTGGAGAAAGAGGAATTGCCAGAGGTCCATATCACGCCGATGAGTACTGCCCGATATGGAGAAGATTTTATTCGTCGCAAAGATCCCAAAGGGCGGACCTACTACTGGGCAACCTGTGATCCTCCCATTCAGGCCGAGCCGGTCGAGTCGGACGTTGCTGCTCTTAGTAAGGGACATTTATCGTTGACGCCACTTCAATTCGATATGACCAAACATTATGAAATTTCAACGATACAGAATTGGGGATTGCATTTGGCTGCCGATGAATCGGTCGGCTAAAAGGGGACTCACAAGTAAGAGTGGTATTTGCATTCGTATTGAACTGATAGAATTTTGAGGGAATACGTGACAACAGGGTCTCCAGTGGTTATGTTAACGGATAACTTTTCATTTCTATTTTTGTGTGGGACGAACCGATGGAAAAAAACTTTAGCTGCCTCGGCATCCGAGCTTTCAGCCATAGAGGTATTCTTCTTTTACTGGTTTGGGCGACTTGTTTTTGGATCGGTTGTGCTGAAGGTGGTTCGATCGTCCTTGATTCGAACGAGACTGGTTCAGGCCAGGATCAGAAGACTCAAGCTGATGAAAATAACAGCGAGGAACAAGAGCCAACGAAAAAAGAGTTGGTCAAAGCTGAGGTGGGAGTTGGAAAAAAGACACAAAATTTAAGTGAAGATAATATTATTAATGCTTCGGGCCACGCACTCATTCGGTCAAGGAAACGGCTCTCTTTTCTTCAAGTGACCCATGCTCTCAACCTTTATAAAGGGTTACATGGTACTTTTCCAAAAACCGAGGAAGCTTTTTGGGAAGATGTTGTGAAGGCGAATCAACTCGTTTTACCCGAGCTAGACGAAGGAAAAGAATATGTCTATGACCCCAAAGCAGGGGAGCTTTTTGTCGAAAGTAATCGGTAAATAACCAAAGCTCACCTTTCAAAAACAATTTGCGTTCGGAGTGTCGGGAAAACAAAAAGAAGAATTTTCTGGAATTTTGAAAAATTTCGATCAGGATAGAGAGGAGAGCTTTCCTTATCTTGATCAGTTTTCTTTTCCTGAATTTTCGTGAGACTGGCTGTTATGTCCTCTTTTGTCACCCGACGTTCATCTAAAAAAATACTTCTTGGGGTAGTGGTATGCGCCACATTCTCCTTGCTACCTGCTAAAAAGGGCTACGCAATCGATTGGATAACGGCCCCTTCGACATACACACATAACAAGGCGACTGGCCAACGTGTGACACAGTACGAACCGATCGGTCCGTTTGCAATTCACCGACGCGACAACTATCTGCAAAGTGGATATCGTCATTTGCGCAGTTCTATCCAGTTACCAGATGGTGGCTATGACCATTTCCATGTCCTTGAAGAATGGGGGCGTCCTGTCCGTCCCTATGGCGAATGGCGTTTCCCGTATCGCCCTTATGCCGTCCCTTATGACCAGTGGGGACCACCATTTGGTGGCCTTGGGCGTCCGCAGCATAGTCCCTATTATGGCTACCCTTGGGGGAATATTCCGGGACGTGGGCCTATATGGCCGTAACCTTGTTCGAATCGGTGTGCCCCCTTTACTTCTTATGTTAAAAATCCAGTAGAGACTCCCCTGCAGATTACAGGTCTACACACTACAGGTTGCACGATCTTCGGCGAATGTTTCAACGAGCATTTGGGGGAAATTCGGGATAGCGGCCATAATTCGCATCCAGTTTGGGATATCACTTGTTAGCCTCGTTCGGCAGTCCCTTTTTTGATAAAAATCATCAATGAGCCGCGAAAAGCTCTCGACAGTTTTTTCTTCGAGATGTCGATCGTAGTAGAGGCCGTTCAAGACTGAATCGGCGTGGTATTGTCGAATGGATTCCTGGGCGCTTCGTAAATATGTTGCTCGCAATGAGGAAAAAAAACTGCTTGAAAAGGTTTGGCCTTGACTTTCAAAGGTTGTGAAAATTGATCGCAATATTTCGGCGGCCATTTTCATAAGACCGGAATCTTTTTTCTCTAGCACCAGGGCTTGGTGTTTGTGTTCGTAGGGGCGGGCAAGGTCAATTTGGCAGACTCTTTTCATTGCCGTGTTTCGATAGACCTCAGCGAGCATTCCGATTTCTAATCCCCAATCGTTCGGGACACGGTTTGAGCGTGCCAAATTCGCCGTGATAGCAAATTCACCGGATAAAGGGTAACGAAAACTCATAAGGTAGTCGAGAAAGGGCTCGTGCTCTAACAGGATTCCAAGTGATTGGAGAAGGGGGGAGACCAAAAGGCGGGCTACCCGACCGTAAAATCGGTCTGAATAACGGGCATAATAAGCTTTGCAAAATTCAAAATCGAGGCCAGGATGGGCAAGAGGCATGCAAAGGCGAGCCAACATAAAGTGGTGGTAATTCAAAATGTCACAGTCGTGAGTCGCAAAGACTTGTAATTTTGGATTGGCCAGTAACGAACCAAAAGCGAGCCAAACGGCCAGACCTTTTCCCGTTTCTAACTTGCCGCTGACCTCTTCAAGTAAAGTGAGCTTTTTCTGAATATGAGGGCTTTCAAGCCAAAGGATTTTGGTCTTGTCAGCAATCGGAGTGATCAGTTGTTGGGCCCGATGGTAGTCTTCTTTGGAAGTCGTTGCGTTGAGAGAAACAACAATAGATTGAATGTAGTCCGCTTTTTGTAATTCATTGATAATCGTCAAGAAGGGGCGACTTTGCATGTCGGCCGCTGTAACGGGGAGAACAAGTCCAATCTGGTTGACCTGGGATGCCCTAGTGAGTTCCTTGTAAAATTCTTCTTCGTTAGCCGTTCCGAGATCGTGTAGTGTTGTGATAAGGCCATGTTGGAGAAAATCAGACATTTTGTGCCTTTCCTTCCTATTGCCAAAGCTTTTGAGGTGGTGGGTAGGTGCATCAAAAATTAAAACTGGTGCAATAATGCGCTAAGTCGACGACTGAGAAGGGGGTAACCAAAATGTTTTTTGGCAAGGAGATAGTTTTTCTCGGTCACTTCGGCTTGCTGTTCCTTAGATGCGAGAAGGTTTCGAACCTTTTGAACGACTTGGGGGGTAAGGATGTTATCCATGGTAACAACCTGAAAACCGATAGGTTCAATATCCTGAATGAAGATAGGATATCGATTCACTAAAATCGGTTTCTTATAATAGAAGGCCTCCAAAAGTGCGTTCCCAAAACCTTCGTAGTAGCTAGGATAAGTAACAAAATCAGTTTGAGAGTAAACATCAGCGAGGGTAAATGTCGTTTCACCACTGGTCGTTGGTGTGCGGCTTTCAGAAATTCGATGGCCTAAGAAGTGAAGCTCGACATTCGACCGGTTGGCAAGAGTGATTAAATCTTGAAGATAGGTATCGCCTTCATCGCCCGAAGGATGAGAGACGATAAGCTTGGCATTCGGTTTGCCGAGTAAGGAGAGCAACGTGATGGCATGTTCAATCCCTTTTCGGGGGACAACACGGGTTGGTTGGAGAAAAAGGAGATCGTCATCTGCAAAACCGCAACTCTCTCGAAATGAATGGGCGTGAGTGTCGGGGCCGTTTGGAGGGGTCTCAAAATCAAGGACATTCGGTACTAAAATTGATGAAAGTCCTTTTCGCCAACCGAGATTTTGTTGAGCTTGGGTGTTAATCGTTGCATGTCGGATTGATTTAAGAGAGGGGGGAAATGCAGAATCAAGAATGTCACCAATTGCATGGATGTCAAAACGGGTTCTTTCCCAGTAAAAATCGTGATGATGTCCAATGGCAGGCATTCCAGTTTCAGCGATAAACTGAGTCAGAGCGAGGCCCAAAGGGATGTTCATTGGAATAGCCCAGGCGTTTTCAACAAGGATCAGGTCAAGGCTGAATTTACTTTGGAACTTGTAGAGAGATGATTTAATTCGATCGGTAATGTCGTAGATTCTTTTGGTAACTTCGGGTGTGCGTCTCTTTGTTCCAAAGACTTGTTGATGAATCCATTGGACCTCAGCGTGACCAAAATAGGCAGCCGCCTCAAGGATACTGTCTTCGCCATGTCGATCGAGTTGACCTGCCATCCAAAAACAGGAGTGGCCCATTTGTGTAAGAAGATCTCCCCATTTGGTACTTTCCAGGGAAACCCCATCGGTTCCTGCAAAACGGGTTGAGACAAAGCCAATATTTTGCCCGCTAGCTGGAGTGATTTTCTGGTGAGTGTTTTGCAAAGGATTGGTCATTGGTGAGTTTGCTTGCAATTTCAAAAGAAAGGTGAGCTCGTGATCTGGGTGTTGTGCAGTTAGAAAGTCTTTAGTTTGATCGCAAAGTCGTAAAAGCTGGTAATGATTATATCAGCAGGTGAGGCTTTGTTTTGCGGTTTTCCAAAAGGTTCGTTAGGCTCGATCGTGGAAAGGGTTTTCTGTTTGAGGATCGATTCAATTTCAAAAGGGTCGACAAGCACCCACCCTGTTCGTAGGCCGACCCTCTTAGCTGGTAGTATATCTTTTTCTAGGTTATTACCAAGATACAAAGTTTTGTCGGGAGAAATCCCTTGTTTTTCAAGTCGCTCTACAAGGTTAGTAAAGAGTAGGTGGCTTGGTTTAGCTATTGAGTGTTCAAAAGAATAGACCAAAAGTTCGGGGTTAAAGGTCGAGGCAAAGAGGTTTTTTCCGAGTAAGGTTTCCAGTATCCAGTGAGTATAGAATTGGGCGTTACTCATGATCCCTTGATGAAGATTTTTTGCCAAGAGGGTGGACAGAAGAGGCAAAATGCCGGGCATGAGGGCAAAAGGGTGGGTCGCTAATTCAAAAGCGAGAGCAAAGCCTGGAAGTTCCTTTTCGGAATGAAATTCGAACAAGTCAAATTTCTTAAAGACTTCTTTCCAAATCATGACAATATCAATTTCGAGATAGATTTGGGTGCTTTCTCTTCGGTCGGTTATGGCAGGGGGAGGCTGCTTATGGTCAAGGTTAAGGCAGGTTTTGATTTCTTGTTGTAAGAGTGTAATTGTCTTTGTTGAGTCAAGGGAGGCTAGTTCGGGAAAAGCTTGTTTAAGATGTGAAAGAGCCTTAATGAGTAGAGAGGGGTCCTCTGCCAGGAGTCCAGTCGGTCGGCTGGCAAGCAGGGTGCCATAGACATCCCAGATAATTGCCTCTATCGGTGGGAGGGACTTCGCAGAAGTCGGTGCATAACAGCGAAAAAGATCGTTACTCGTTTTATCTGAGTTTGGAAGATCTTTAAAATCAAGGCATGCTTTTCGGATCATTTGTCGTTGTTTTTGATTCGGTGAGCCACATCGATCTGAATCGCCACTGTACATAAAAGTTTATTTAAAATAAGGTGAGAAAGTGCAGGTACACAATGATAAAATTGAAGGCGATATTAAGTGACACGAACCGGATAAAAACGGTCAGGCGAGAGGAAGAAATCGAGTAGAACTTTCCCAGAGACGGTCGGGAGCGATTCGGAATACAGCAACAAATCGTCGAGGAGAGAGGAGGTTTGTGTCGTATTTTTTTTTATTGCTTTTAAATTCGCCTTACGGGGAGGCTGTGCAGAAGCGAGGATATCGGTGTAGATCGCTTGCAGACGGTTGCCGATCGACTTCAGGGAGTAGTTTTGTTTAATAGCGAGTCGGTTTTTTTCAAGTAGTTGCTCAAGCTGTTTTTGCTCCTGGAAAAGTCGCCGGTCTTTCGAACCGACTTCTCTTTGCTTCTCTTGAAAAGCCTCTTTGGGGGTTATGGCTTGGCGGTGAAGATTGGCTGACGGAATAGCAACCTGTAATGCCTGATCTATCCATGGGTTAAGCTGCCGAATTTGAAGAGAGAGTTCGGGTTCCTGATCTAAAAAGAGAAGGATCTCACGCTGGAGTAAAAAGGGGAGGCGACCAAAATCAACAAGATCATCGGTCATAAATTTTCCCCAGTCGACCGACGGTGCCGGTCGTTGATAGTCGCTACATGTTTGGCTGTAGATCTGTTGTAATTGTTCTTTAATTTTTTTCTCTCCGAGCCAGCTGACAGGGAGGTCGATCGTCTTTTGGGAATAAGGGGTGATTATCCCTGCCTTTTGGAACTCTTCGCCGATGTCAGGGAGAACACGCCCAATCAGAGGACGTTCAATTTGCCACGACTCTAAAAAGACCATCCCAAAGCCTTCTGCAACACTCGTAGAAATAATGGTGTCGGCAGCAGCCAAATTTTCATGAAAAGTTAGTTTCCCCGGGACTGCCGTTTCGAGGACGACCGGGAGTTGCAGCCGTTGTATTAGGTCCTTCCAGGTTGGATACTGGGAGGCCTCTTCATGCTCAGGGGGGAGGGTGACCAGAAAACGAATGTGTCGGCTGCCACGGTCGGCGAGTCTGGCCCAAAGGAGTAGTTCACCAAGGTTTTTTCTACGAATTGCCCGAATAGGGTAGAGGATTAGCTGACAATGTTGAGGGATTGAAAAAAGGTCGGCCAGCTTTTCTCTCGACTCATAACGTGAGGGGAGAGGAGGAAATTCGGTTGCCGGGTTCGGAATCGTCTGCACTGCGTCAGGAGGAACGTTCGCTTTTATAAGGAGTTGGCGGTCCCGGTCGGTCAGAGTGAAATAATGGATATTCGGTAAAAGGGGGTAGAGCAGAGCTGCCAGATTGTCGCTTTGTTCATTCCGATAGACTCGACTTAGATATTGGAAATTATTTGGACGCAGGTCTTCAAGGAAGTCATGTATCTGAAGGATCAGGTGAGAACCACCTATTGCCAGAAGCCAGATTGCAAGAGGAAGGGCTGCATTTTTTCCAAGGCTATGGTTATGGAAGTGAAGGAGTGTCTCCTCCTTTTTGAACCCGAATCCTTGAAGAACTTCAATGATTTTTTGAGTAAGGGTTTGACTTGCTGCCGAGAGTGAGGTTCGATCTTTAAAGTAGAGGTTTTTGGTGTTATCGTTATCGTAGGATAGCTCTGGAATATTCTTGAAATGAACAGGGATTGAGCTTTGGGCTCGTCTTTGAATTTTTTCACAAAGCGAGTGGCTCTCGTTATCCCCATAAAGGACCAATATTTCTTTAACAGGCTTACCCTTTTTGCTAACGGTCGACAACAGACTGTCAATCTGATTGATAACGACTTGAGAGACACCACCCTGGTGGAGATGGTAATGACAAAGAACAATCTTCATGAAGGGTTCTCTCTTGACGGCTTTTGAGCAGGACTGTCGAGTTGTGGTTTTGGGGCTAGACCTGTGAAAACATTACCACTATACCCCAAATAGGACAATTCCATAAGGTTATACGG
>JALCBQ010000123.1 GCA_028066335.1 Pirellulaceae bacterium | reverse complement strand
AACACCCAAACAAAAGGGGAAAGGGCTCTCCTTGTTACTTGCTCGGTAAATGATAACAACAATTCACAGAAAAAGCTACGCGACAAAATGACACACCTCATTGTGGGGTATATACATTACAAAGAAGGGGGGGCGTGGAATGGGGAACTCACAGAGAGAATTGAAAAGGTGGGTGATTCAGTGAACTAGTGTTTCTTAAGCTTTCGCTGGAGTGTTCGGCGAGAAATCCCTAGTTTTTCGGCGGCGTGGGTCAGATTGCCGTTGCATTGGCCCAAAACACTATGCATATGTTCCCACTCGGATTGTGCCAGTGTGGGGGGGTGAAATTCGGCAGTGAGTTCCTCTTTGGTCTCTTCTCTCGGAGAAAAAGCGGCTAAAACCTGATCTGCGTCGGCCGGCTTAGTGATGTAATTTGTTGCACCGAGTCGCATCGCTTCAACGGCATTTGTAATATTGCCAAATCCGGTTAAGACGACTACTTTTATCTCAGGGGCTGAGTCCCGAATGGTCAACAGAAGTTCCATGCCCGACTTGCCTGGCATTTTCAGGTCGATAATTGCATATTCGGGCCGACTGTTTGTAATGACCAGAACAGCCTCTTCGTAGTTACCAGCAGTTTGGACGAAGTGCCCGCGTGCCCGTATCGCAATCGAGAGTCGCTCACGAAGAATCTCATTATCGTCGACTAGTAAGATGTTTTTAGAGCTGCTCATGGGGCACTGCCGGGAGGCGGGTTGGGAGATTACCAAGCTAACCCGATTGTAAGGTCTCGTATCAAATTAGGGTACCATGGTAACGAGAGCTCTAGGACCGGTTTTTCTGGTTTTTTTGATAAAATGGGAGAGAGACACAGACCCGGGTCCCATGGGGGGTGTTGGGAGTAAAATAGAGGTCGCCTCCAAGGCGACGAATAACGGTTCTGGCAATATAAACTCCTAGTCCCATCCCTTGCCCAGGATCTTTGGTTGTGAAGAAGGGATTGCCAATCTTGGCAAGGGCTTGTTCTGGAATCCCTTTTCCAAGGTCAGAGATATAAAAGAGGAGGTATTCGTTTTCTTGAGAAATTTCCAGCTCCACCGGGGACGTGGCAGGAGACGCTTCGAGGGCGTTTTGGACGAGACAGCGGAGGGCTTGAGTCAAGTGAATCCGATTGGCTTGAATAACCTGGTTTTTTGAGTGAGGCTGGTAGGTTGATATTAGGCGACTTTGGTCAAGGTCAGCGATCGTCTCTAGGACGATTTTTTCGGCTGTAATAAGTTCTAGAGGATTGACATCAGTGCTCCTTGTCATCCTCTCTAAAATCGTTCGACATTTATCAACTTCCTGCCGTATTAGCTGTATATCAAGGAGATGCGAAACCTCCTCTGGGGTCTTTTTTGCCTGAATTTCAAGCTCATTGGTCACAACGGCGATTGTTGCAAGGGGGTTGGCAAGCTCGTGAGCAACGCCTGCTGAAAGGGTTCCGAGTGCTTCCCATTTTTCGCTTTCGGCTTGCCTTAGGGCAATCCTCTTTAGCTCTAGCTCTTTGTTGCGGAGTTGACGCGTAATTCGGGTGATGAAGTAGACGATCACTGGTGAACAGGAAAGGAAGGCAAAGAGGGTGCCAGTCTGGGTAAACAAGGGCGAGTTTCGTTGGGTCGGGCTCAGGGGAAGGTCAATATAGAAATAGGAGAGGAAGAGAGCGCAGGCCAGTGAGAAAACAACGAGCCCCCAACCCCAGAAGATTGGAAGGAGGACTGCTGCCAAGGCAAGGTTCACGAAGTAGAAAACATGAAAAGGGTTGGTGAGTCCCCCCGACCAGTAGAGAAGGAGGGTTAGGAAGGCGACATCGCCGAAGGTAATTACCTTGCAAAGCTGTGCCGAAGTCTGCGGGTTGGTGAGTTCTCGAGGAAAATAGTGGAAGCAGAGGGCAAAAAGGGCGTTTGTTGCGCCAATAGCGATTGAGGTTCCCATAAGGACCGTGACAGGGATTTCTATACCTAGGCCAAAGTAGACGGTCGAGATCGTCACCAGCTGGCCGGTGACAGCCGCCCAACGTAAAGTGATAAGCCAGGAGAGGTTGATTGCAGCACGGCTAAGGTTTGTTTTTTCCAAGGTATTATGGGGAGATTTCAGGTAAAGGATAGGTGAAATATAGAGATTTACAGTTTGAAAAGCTGTTTGGTTGTTACAGCCCTGCTAATTGCGCCTTCGCAATCAATTTTATCACGATATTTTGCAGAGTCTTCTGAGTAGTCGCCCTTTTTGTTCGATAAAGGTGGTACTTGAGGAATACCCTCTAAAGAAAATACATAGCGAGGTAGTTATCTAGGAGGTGATTGTTCCTTCGATGGGATAAACTGGGTAGATCGGTATTGGCGATTTTAGAGAAATTTTTTGTATGTTTATGGAAACCAGGAAAATAAGATTTGTTTCTGGGATTGTGGCCTTGCCAAACTCTGTGAAAATATTCACAATTAGACCTTTCAAATAGATTTCCGTTTTTTGTGATTTTCATAGTCCGGATAAATCGTTTCCACACGTGGCGATTTTTCGCTAGACGAATGTAGCCATCTTGTCGCCTGAAGTGTTTACGGTGTTGGGAAAGCAAATGATTAAAATTCATAAAGGTCTGGATTTGCCAATTACAGGCCAGGTTCGACAAGAGATTGATGCCTCAAAAGGTGTCACCAAGGTTGCCTTGCTCGGAGATGATTACCATGGCATGAAACCGACTATGCGAGTTAATGTCGGCGATCAGGTCAAATTGGGACAGGTGCTCTTTGAAGATAAAAAGAACCCGGGGGTTCTGTTTACCTCACCTGGTTCTGGGACCGTTTTAGCGATACACCGAGGTGCCAAGAGAAAGTTTGTCTCTGTTGAAGTTGAGCTCTCTGGTGACGAAGAAGTTACTTTCGACGCATATAACGATTTAGCAAGGGTAACACGAGAGCAAGTCGTTAGTAACCTTGTTCAGTCAGGGCTTTGGACCGCCCTTCGAACCCGTCCTTACAGCAAGGTGCCGGCGATCGATTCGGCTCCCCGCTCGATTTTTGTGACTGCAATGGATACAAACCCTGCTTCTGCCGACCCTGCGACGGTAATCTCTCTCGAAGAAGAGTCTTTTGCACTGGGGCTACAAGTCGTTAGTAAACTAACCGAAGGGAAGGTCTATGTCTGCACGGGGGTTGGACAAGAAATACCTGGCTCTGGGCAAGATCGCATTGAGGTGGCCGAGTTCTCTGGGCGACACCCGGCAGGGCTCGTCGGAACTCATATTCATTACCTAGATCCAGTAGGCCCCAATAAAGTTGTTTGGCACCTGAATTATCAAGATGTGATCGCCTTTGGAAAACTGTTTCAAACAGGCCGGCTCTCGGTCGAGAGAATTATTGCTCTAGGGGGACCATCTGTTGAAGATCCACGTCTTCTTAAAACACGCTTGGGAGCAGACTTGGGTGAGTTAACGGCTGGTGAGCTTGTTGAGGTTGATAATCGTGTGGTTTCAGGTTCTGTTTTGTCTGGAACTGCCTCTGAAGAGGCGATCGCGAATTACCTGGGGCGTTATCACCTTCAAGTTTCCGTTCTGGAAGAGGGGCGAAAACGGGAGCTTTTTGGCTGGAAAAAACCTGGTTTTGACAAATTTTCGATTACCCGAGTCTTTGCTTCTGCATTACTGGGCCCCTCGCAAAAATTTAGTTTGACAACTTCTACCGGTGGCAGCAAGCGGGCAATGGTTCCTATTGGCATGTACGAAAAAGTCATGCCGCTTGACATTATTGCAACCTACTTGTTGAGGTCGCTCATTGTCGAGGATACCGACGAAGCGCAGGCTCTAGGGTGCCTGGAACTGGACGAAGAAGACTTGGCACTTTGCACTTTTGTCTGCCCGGGAAAATATAATTACGGTTCGATTTTGCGTAAGAACTTAACCAAGATAGAAATAGAGGGTTAGCGATGAAGCCGCTACGACGGTTCCTGGATAAGCTCCACCCCCATTTTAGTAAGGGTGGAAAACTTGAGAGGTTGTACCCCTTTTACGAAGGGGCTGATACTTTTCTGTTTACCCCGGGAGAGGTGACAACCGAAGGGCCACATGTACGTGATGCGATCGACCTTAAACGCCTCATGTCGATGGTCATCGTCGCCTTGTTACCATGTATTCTTATGGCGATGTATAACACCGGTTACCAGGCAAATGTGGTTATTGCTGCTGCCGAAACGGGGGCCGATGTAACGATTCATGGCTACGCTGGTTGGCGAGTGACTGTCATGGAAACACTGGGTCTGGCTCTGGATCCTACCAGCTTGATCTCGAATGTGGTGTTGGGTTCGCTCTTTTTTCTGCCGATTTATGTGGTCACAATGGCCGCTGGTGGTTTTTGGGAAGGTCTTTTTGCAACGGTTCGAAGGCACGAAGTCAATGAGGGGTTTCTCGTTACCAGTATGCTCTTTCCATTGATTTTGCCACCGACGATCCCTCTTTGGCAAGTCGCCTTAGGAATTAGTTTTGGGGTCGTTTTTGGAAAAGAGATTTTTGGTGGAACGGGAAAGAACTTTTTAAACCCTGCCTTAACCGGTCGGTGTTTTTTATATTTTTCCTATGCAAAAGAGATGACAGGCGATGCGATTTGGTATGGAGTTTCTGGTGCTGATGCCGTTACCAAGGCGACTCCACTGGGGGCCCTTGCAAATGCAGCTGGTCAGGGTGCCGAGAAGTTTAAAGAAGAGCTTGCAAATGTAAGCTTTTTTGAAAATTTCATCGGGTTTACTGTTGGGTCCCTTGGAGAGACTTCTACTCTTGCTTGTCTGCTTGGTGCGATTGTTCTTATCGGAGTCGGTGTCGGAAGTTGGCAGATTATGGTCGGTGTATTACTTGGTGGCCTCGGTTTTTCCACAATCCTTTATTTACTTCCTGCAGACGCTAATCTACTCTTTGGAATACCACCACACTATCATATTGTAACGGGAGGGTTTGCCTTTGGACTTGTCTTTATGGCGACAGACCCTGTTTCAGCCTCAATGACTGCAGCCGGCAAGTGGATTTATGGTGCCCTTATTGGCATCGTTACGATCTTGGTTCGGGTGATGAATCCTGGTTACCCTGAAGGAATTATGCTTGCAATACTCTTAGGGAATGTTTTTGCTCCTGTAATTGACCACTATGTGTTGCAGGCCAACATTAAGAGGAGGATCAAACGCAATGAGTCGTGATTCAATTGGTAAAACTTTTGGAGTAACAATCGCTTTATGTGTCGTTTGTTCCTCATTAGTCGCCTTGGCAGCTGTCTCTCTTAAAGAGCGACAAGACCTAAACAAAAAACTAGATAAACAAAAAAATGTCCTCTTTGCAGCAGGCCTTGCCGGTGTGGAGGCCAAAAATGATGACATTGCAGAAATTTTTGAGAAGCGGATTGTTAAAAAGCTACTTGATCTCAATACTGGTCAATTTGCAACACAAGAGCAAATGGATGAGTTGGGGATTACCGATCTTGATAAATTTAACGCTGAGAGCCTTGCCAAGTTCAGCAGTAAAGACAAAGAGCTTGCCAAGAAACATCGGATCCTTTTGAAAGAAGAGGGAATCACTGATATTGCGAGCCTTAAAACGCGCGAAAACTTTTCTCTACTCTACTTTGTCAGGTCTGAAGATGGTAAGGCGATCGAAACAGTCATTTTCCCCGTGAAGGGAAAGGGATTGTGGTCGACTCTTCTAGGTTTTATCGCGGTCGACCTCGATTTGAACACAGTTCGAGGCATAACTTTTTATTCACACGCAGAGACGCCAGGCCTTGGTGGCGAGGTCGATAATTTCAAGTGGAAGGCGACCTGGGAAGGGAAGCAAATTTTCGCTACCAATGGAACTGACGAGAAAGTCGCAGTCGCTTTGGGGCTTGTCAAAGGGTCCGCGGATAAAGAGAATCCCCATGAGATTGATGGCCTTTCTGGAGCAACATTAACTGCAAACGGGGTGACAAACCTTGTTAAATTTTGGTTTGGAGAAAACGGTTTTCAAAAATTTATCCAAGCCGTTCAAAAGGATCCTACAATCATTTCGGACATTGCCCATGAAAAAAGCGTGTCCCAAAAAACAGAAGATAATTAATACAGATTACCCATTATATACTTACGCAGTCTTCATCACTTGAAGGAATTTGCAGGTACTAATACGATGTCTACCCCTTCTAACAAAGAAGTTTTATTTAACCCACTTTTTAAAAACAACCCAATTGCCCTACAGGTTTTGGGTGTTTGTTCGGCACTTGCAGTGACGACAAAGCTTGAGACCTCAGTCATTATGAGTGTTGCTGTGATCGTTGTGACGGCCTGCTCAAATACAGCAGTTAGTCTTATACGGAACCATATTCCCAGCAATATTCGAATTATCGTTCAGATGACGATTATCGCCTCGTTAGTGATTATGGTCGACCAAGTGTTGCAGGCTTATGCCCATGATGCCAGCAAATCAATTAGTGTCTTTGTGGGCCTTATTATTACAAACTGTATTGTCATGGGGCGTGCAGAAGGCTTTGCAATGAAGAACAACGTCAAGATGAGTTTTCTTGACGGGGTCGGAAACGGCCTGGGCTATAGCATTATCCTCCTTTTAGTCGGAGGGGCTCGCGAGCTTTTCGGCTCTGGAAATCTTTACGGTATTCCTGTTTTACAAAAAGTAACCGAGGGTGGTTGGTACAACCCAAATGGCCTTATGTTGCTTTCTCCTAGTGCATTCTTTTTAATTGGCCTCTTCATTTGGGCATTGCGAACCTGGAAACCTGAACAGGTAGAGGAGCATAACTAAACTATGTACGAACACTTTGCATTTGCGTTAAAAAATATCTTTTCTGAAAACCTTGCCCTCGCTTTTTTCCTTGGGATGTGTACCTTTTTGGCCGTTTCAAAAAACGTCAAAACAGCGACTGGGCTGGGGATTGCTGTGATCGTTATTCAATCGATTACCGTTCCGGTAAACTACTTTATTTATACCTACCTACTTAAAGAAGACGCCCTTATTGCCGGTGTTAACCTAGAATTTCTGAGGCTCATTTGTTTTATCGGGGTAATCGCCGCGATGGTTCAAATTTTGGAAATGACACTCGATCGTTTTTTCCCACCTTTGTACAACGCATTAGGTATTTTTCTGCCACTAATTACTGTGAACTGTGCGATTTTGGGTGGTTCGCTTTTTATGGTTGAACGGGGCTATGATTTAGCTTTTTCCGTCAATTTTGGCATTAGTGGTGGCATCGGTTGGGCGATTGCGATTATCGGCCTTGCCGGTATTCGAGAGAAAATGAAATATAGTGATGTGCCCCATGGTTTACGTGGCTTGGGAATAACATTCATCACTGTTGGCCTTATGTCCATGGCCTTTATGGCTTTTGGTGGTATTTAAGCCGACGGAAGGTTTCACCTCCACACCTTTTTTGTAGTATCGATATTTTGGAACCATAGTTTCTCATCACTTTAACTTTTTCATGTCTATTTTTTTTATCTTCGTCTAGAAG
>JALCBQ010000122.1 GCA_028066335.1 Pirellulaceae bacterium | reverse complement strand
GTTACGGGGACACCTTCTGAGGGAACCTATCAATTTACCCCCGTCCGCCATGCACAGGCACAACAGGTCCTTAGTACCGGTTTTCAAGCAAAAGATGAGCCGATTGGAACGGGTAAGGTGCACATTCGACATGGTGGTTTTATTGACGAAAGTCTATCTCTTGATCTACTCAACGGTGGCAGTGGAGTTCGTCGCGGAAAAATCAAAATAACCGACAGGGCAGGAAACAGCGAAGAGGTCGACCTTCGTTTTATTAAAACGATAGACGATGTTGTCAGTGCTATTAACAGTACCAGTGGTATTGACGTGACAGCCACGGTCTCAGGAGACTCGATTAAGCTAACAGATACAACAGGGCAAACGACAAGTAACCTCAAGGTTCAGGAGGTTGGTACTGGGTCGACGGCGGCTGACTTGGGCCTTAGCACGATCAATGTCGCTGCTAACGAAGCGATAGGAAATGACCTTTTGCAGCTTCATGACAATTTGAGTCTAAGCGATCTTAATGACGGAAACGGAGTTAGTTTTCCGACCAGTTTACCAGATCTGAATGTCTCTCTCCGTGATGGTTCAAACCTCTTGGTCGATTTTCAACATCTTGGCGTTGCCGAGGCGGCAACGGCGACAACCGATGCCCAAAACGGTACGAATGCTTCATTGACATTTACCGCGGTGAACGCCGGAGCCGACTACAACGGGGTCGAGATACGATTCGTCGATGATGGGTCGGTTACCAAGGGGAACGAGACGGCTGTCTATGATGAAACCAACAAAACACTCACCTTTAAAATTCAATCAGGCGCATCAACGGCTGATGATGTCTTGGAAGCACTAAGTGGCTCGGCGGCCGAAAACTTTTTTACCGCTGAAAGGGCAAGTGGGGGAACGGGTCAGGGGGTTGTTTCGACAAGCGACACCGTTCTGTCGGCCGGCGGGGTTACTGATGATTCCAAAACGGAGTTAACTCTTGGCGATCTTATCGAGACGATCAATGCAGTCGATCCGACAAAGCTCAAAGCTCAGTATTCTGCCAGTGGCGATCAAATTGAATTGATCGATCTTTCGACGGATACAGGGGGAACATTCCAGGTAACGAGCGCTCTTACTGGTTCGGTTGCCGAAGATCTCGGTCTCACGGGGACAGCTGTGGGGGATACAATAACGAGCGATCGCCTCATGGGGGGGCTTAAATCGCCACTTCTTAGGAATCTTAATGGAGGGAAAGGGTTCGAGCCGTTTGGATCGATCGATTTTACCGATCGAAGTGGAGCGACAGCAACGATCGATTTATCTTCGGCAGAGACGCTAGAAGATGTTATTGATGCAATCAACAGTGAAAGTGGGATTAACCTCGAAGCGACAATAAATCGTGCGAGAAATGGGATTGAAATTATCGACAGGACCGGGGCGACGGCAAGCAACCTGATTATTGCAAGTGCAGATGCTCAGAAGACGGCAGAGAGTCTTGGAATTGCCATTGATGCGGCACAAAATAGCGTCGATAGTCAATCGCTCAACTTACAGGTGCTAAGTGAACAATCGAAACTGGAAGACCTCTTTGGCGGAAAAGGAATTGCCAAGGGAACTTTTTCAATTACCGATTCAGACGGTAACTTTGCCGCAATTAACCTCAACGAAGTCGGTATTGAGACAGTCGGTGACCTTCTTGATAAGATCAACGGATCGACCGCTTCTGTTATGGCAACGATCAACGACGCAGGGGACGGGATTAAGCTTGTCGATTTAGGGACAGGTGAAAAAACGATGGAGGTTAAAGAGATCGGTGATGGTAAAACCGCCGGTGAGCTTGGGATTTTAGGGCAAGCTGATACGATTTTTGTCGATAGTCAACCACAACAGGTTCTCTCTGGATCGACGACAATGACAATTGAAATCGAAGAGGACGAGACTCTAGAAGACCTTGTGAAAAAGATCGAAGATTTAGATATTGGGATTTCGGCCAGTATTTTTTCTGACGGTTCAGGGGCAACGCCTCACCGCCTTTCCATAAGCTCACAAAAAACAGGCTCGGCTGGAGAGCTACTCATCGATACGAGCGAGGCAAACTTTTCTTTTGAAGAAATTTCTAAAGCCCAAGATGCTCTTTTACTCTTTGGAGCTTCGGACAATGATAGTGCGGGGCTCCTTGTTTCGTCGTCGACGAACACTTTTGACTCGGTCATTGATGGTTTAACCCTCGCAGTGAATGGAACGACGGGCGAGACTGTTACGGTCTCGGTGACGTCGACTCCTGATGAAATATCCTCGCAGATGAACCTTTTTGTGAGTTCTTACAACTCATTGGTAGATACCCTGGAAGCAGCGACTTTTTTTAGTGGGAATGGGATTGATACAGGGGATATTGTTGGTGGAATTCAGACGGGCGTTCTATTCGGTTCAGTAGAGGCTTTACGTGTTGAAACCGAAATTAGTCAAATGATAACGAATCGGTTTTTTGGAGTCGGGTCAATCCAGTCGATGGCAGAGATCGGTCTTAATGTCAGAGATGATGGGAAAATTGAATTCGATCAGACGAAGTTAGAGAGTAAATTCGCCACCGATCCTGATGCGGTTGAAGAGTTTTTTACAAAAGAAGATGTTGGTGTTTCTGCCAAGTTCGATAAATTGCTGGAACAACTCGCAGGACAAGAGAACTCCTTACTCGTTAACCGAGCCAAATCTCTTCAGGACCGTATTACCTACACAGATGAGAGAATCGCTTATCTTGGCGAACGACTTGACAGAGAGCGGACGCGACTTGAAAAAATGTTTTATAACATGGAGCTATCCATTAGTAAAATACAACAAAATCAGCAGGCCTTATCTGCCATTCAGCCGCTACCTCCATTGAACACAACCAATAATTCAGCGTAAACGTCGATCTCCGTGAGCGAATAAGCTATTTCAGATGTTGTGATCAATAACTCTTCGAAAAGGAGTAGGAGGTTTATCTTTAGGAGGCTAGGTAGTTTTTTGAATATAGGGGAAGGTTACCATGTAACCTAAAAAATTGGCTATTCAAAGCGAACGGTGCCGATAAAGAGGAAAAATCGGGTTATTGTTATTCATCACTGATATAGAGAGCCTCTTTGTTGGGAGGGTCTTGGACTAAGCTGGGGGGCTTATGCAAGCAGAGGCGAGAGAAAAATATTTAGAGATGCAGCTTATGACGGCAACACCACAGCGGTTGCGTCTGTTGTTAATTAACGCTGCAATGAAGTTCGCAAACAAGACGATCGAGAGCTGGAAAGAAGAAAAGAATGAGGTCGGCTATGAGTCTCTTGTCCGTTGCCGGGCGATCATTACCGAACTCCTTACTTCGCTAAATACTGATGGTAGCGAAGAGACCAAAACGATGATTTCGGTCTATTCGTATCTTTTTCGAACGCTCACCGAGGCACAGGTCGACCGTAATCAAGAAAAAATGCAAAATGTCTTGACCGTTCTTGAAGAAGAGCAGAGGACATGGTTGGAGATCTGTGAAGCCGTTCCAGAGTTACCACCAGCCGACCTGGCAGGACGAAACGAACCCAAAGAGATTACCTCATCTGATGCTCAGGTCGTTGCAGCTCAACTCGAAGCTGAGCAAAAAAAACTATCTCCTCAGGTAGAAGCTAAGCCGACCGCTAGCTTCGACTCTTCCAATTTTGGAGAGCAATCTGGAACCTCTCCAGCGAGTCAGACGAGGGAGGATTCAGAAGCGGATAACAATAACGGTAAACAACACGAGAAAAATCGGATTTCAGAGAACGCGCCTAGTACCTCGTTTGATAGCTCGGCTGTGGCAACAAGGGGTGTTGCTCGACCTAACAGTCCGATTTTTGGAAGTGGTAGTAAGATTTCACCATCTCCGTCGGAACCGGTCAGTGGTGGTCTTTCGCTCGACGCGTAGAATGTTTCGTTCGAAAAGCGTTAAAAAAAGACCGCCTTCTTTTGGAAAGACGGTCTTTTATCTTTACACTTTTCTTAATGTCTTATTGGGCAGTTACTTTTTAAGGTAAGTATCCAAAAGG
Source organism: Pirellulaceae bacterium (assembly GCA_028066335.1). GTDB lineage: Bacteria > Planctomycetota > Planctomycetia > Pirellulales > Pirellulaceae > JALCBQ01. The sequence continues at coordinate 3,725 of JALCBQ010000122.1, read as the reverse complement.
CCCTCTAGGACTTCCTCGGTCAATGAATGGTTTTTAAGGTTTGGAAGGCCTTGCCAGCGGACCGTTCCACTCGGGTCGACCAGAACGACATGAGGGATCCCTCGAACCTGAATATGTCGAGTTAGTTTTTTAGAGGAATCAATTGCCGAATAATAGTCCATGACCGGTTTTTCCATTTTGCGGATCAATCTTTCGGGTTCACTCGTAATACCAACGATCGCAAGGCGATCACCATATTTTTTATGCCATTTGTTAAGTTTTGGAACGTCAGCAAGGCAAGGTTTACACGAAGTCGCCCAAAAGTCGATCAAGACCATCTTGCCTTCTAGTTGAGGCTCTTCACCAAGCCATTTCTCAACATAAAAATCTGGGAGTCGCTTGTTAAGTACGATATTGGCAGCATAGTACTTTTTTTCGGGGACATCGACATCAGGGAGTGTTGGGTCTACCTCGCCCCACTGAAACGAAAAAGGGTTAAGAACGGCTTCGCTTTTCGTTCGGCCTGTTCCTTTTTTTGACTGATCCTTTTTTTCGTCGGCCACTTTGGCTTTTACCAATCGGGTCGCTTTAACGGTCTTTTTTTCATCTTGAGCAGAAGCAACGTTCGGCATCAAAAGTGAAAGGCCTGCAAGGAGGATAAGGGATTTGGAATTCATACGATCTTCTCTCTTATAAAAAAGGTAGGAACGGACCAGTAAAGGGCAGGATGGGCGCTACAGGGATCCGATAGCCGTCAAGCCTGTTGTAGGAACAGGAGATAGGGCTATGAGTTTAAACAATTTTTTAGGAAGAATCAAAGGGAGTTCAGAAAATAAATAAAAACAGCTGAGTTGTTAGTGCTCTCGTCAGTTTTTAAAGGGAAAGAGGTATTAAGGTTTAGTAGAAATGGATCAATTGGCAAGATGTTCAGCGATAAGACTATCAAGGGCAGTATCGGTCAGAGCAGAGGGATGACCATCCCAGACGACGACGTCGCTATCGTTGAAAATAACAATGTGTGGAATGCTGTCAATTGAAAACTCGTGAACCAGCGCCGATGAATTTATTGCACGATAATATTCGATTGGTTGTTTGTTGAAATCACGAATAGTTTTTTCTGCTTCACTACTGGCACCGACCACGATAATACTCTCTGCATACTTTTCTGCGGTCGAATTCATATGTGGGATTACATTGACACATGGTCTACACCATGTCGCCCAAAAGTCGACAACAAGAAGCTTTCCACGACGCATTTCTTTAGAAGGGCCTGTTCCAAGGTAGTTCAACGTAGCAAGATTAGTTGTTTTTCGACCAGCTAGGTTTTTGGAATAGGTAGGTGGATTTGAGACTAGCCCGCGAACCCATAGGTGCACTCCGAAAAGGAAAAGTAAAATAAAAAGGATCCCTAAAGGGGAGCGAAGAAGAGAGAAAGAACTTTTTTGGCTCACTTCGTGAGCCGCTGGGTTCGGGCTTGAGGAACTTGATGACATGACATTTTGGCTTTCTCGGATTGTAGGTGTCGGCTAAAAGAGATACATACTGATTTAGTACGTCACTAGGTGAAATACAAGGTGGCGTTGTTTTTATTTTTAATGAGAAAAGTAATGCTTTTAGTTTCCTTGGACAAGGTCACCTTCGGTAAGACTGGATTCAGGGGCTAAAATGACTTCATCGCCGACAGAAAGTCCTTCGGTAATTTCAGCAGAGACCTCATTTTGAAGGCCAATTTTTACCGTTCTACGAGAAGCAATCCCATTCTTAGCGATGAATACCTGCCACGAATTATCGGATCCTTGAAAAATTGCCGATCGTGGAATCACTAGGGCATCTTCTTTTTTCCGGAGAAAGATTCTTACAGAAACGCGGTAACCTGCACCGAGTGAGGTCGTTTCAAGAAGGTGAGCAAGATCATTGGAGTCAAAGGAAATAATAACTTTGACCCGTTGTTGCTCGACACCTAACGAACTAATTTTGGTGAAGCCGGCTGGATCGACCCGCTGAACCTGACCTGCAACAATTGATCGTTCGGAATTATCACCATCCGTTTCGAGATAACCGATTGCAGAACCCGATAATTCAACATACGCCCCTGGGCGAATTTGACCTGCCTTTTGGGTTAGGATATCAGATTCAACTTCTAGATCTTCAAGCCTCCCGATCGTTAAAAGGGGCTCTCCTCCACTGAGAAATTGGCGATTGTCGACAAAACGTTCAAGAACAAGGCCGTCGACAGGACTTCGGATAGTTCCTCGTTTGAGTCTTGTTTGAGCCTGTGAGAGACGGGCGAGCGCTTCGGCTTTTTGTTTTTCCAAAACAGTTCGAGTGAGTTTTTTATTTTCGATAAATTGAGAAATCATTTTGGGCAAGAGGTCGGTCGCTGCTTTGATTGCCGTTACTGATTGCCAAGTGAGAACGTCGGTTCGATAATCGACGCTACTTTGAACATACGCAACGTCGGCCTTATCGATTTCGTCTTGTGTACCGGCCCCCTGGTCTTTTAAGTGTCGCAAATTGGCCAAGAAATTCTCAGAATAGTCGAGCCGTTTCTTTGCGGCAGTCATATTCTCTTTAGCTGCTTCGACTGTCTCTTCCATCGCTTGAACAAAAAAATCGGCCTGAAGTCGACCCGTTAACTCAACATTTGTATTGTCGTTCTCTGCGATTGCTGCATCAAGCCGATCAACGACTGCTTTGGCCTCTTCAACGTCCACAAGAAGATCTTCCTGAGTTACCTGAGCGACGGGTTGGCCTGCTGTGACCACTTCACGAACATCAAGAGCGATCGGTTCGAGTTGTCCTGAAAATGGCATTGTCAGAATATAAGTTCTGGGAAGGCGAGTTTTCCCCTGTTCCTGAATGAACTCTGAAATGGTCCCTTTTTGAACTTTTGCGAGCTCAACAGGTTTTCCAAATCCAAACGAGTGGAGTATTGGATTGGCAAAGCCACTTTGAATAAAAATAATCAACAGAAACAGAATGGCAAGTAGCCCCCCCCCCACCGAGTAAAAGAGTACGTCTCATGGAGAACCTCCTATTTTATTCTTTAACATTGAGTGCTTCGAGACAATTCATTCTATGAATATGACGTTGAACGACCAAGTGGGCAACGATTGCAAATAGAATCGAAACCAAAAAAGTCCCAACAAAAGATGACCAGGAAATAACTAATGGCAAACGAAGAAGATCATTATTGACTGCATTGATCGCCATAGAAGATAAAAGGATCCCCAGAGGGAGTCCGGCGAGAGTACCCGCAAGGTGCAGAGTCATGTTTTCTCTTAGAAATGTGTTACCAATTTCCCAGGGAGAGTAGCCAAAAGCGATAAAAGTAGCGACCTCACGCTGACGTTCGGCCAAATTAACGAGTCCACTGTTTAAGACCGAGGCGAAAAAAATTGTTCCTGCAAAGCCGATCATTACTCCGATTGAAATTAGCTGATTCATAAAGAAGAATCGTTTTGCTCGGTCAGCTGTCCGTGAACGGGTCGAAACAGATTCGACACGGGGAAGCTCTTTGAGGGAACGTAAAAATGTTTCCGAAGGGGCTATCCCACCTTCGACCAATAGCTGAAGTGAGTTGCAGGCGAACGGTTCATCAGCAATTTCACTTAAATAATAAATGTTAGCGTAGGCAGTCATACCGAGATAACTGTCAGCAATGGCCGTGACAGGGACGTGGCGAACTCGGCGGTGGCCTGAGTCGGAACGATTTTATCGTCGCCGCAAAAATCGATGCAATACCA
>JALCBQ010000121.1 GCA_028066335.1 Pirellulaceae bacterium | reverse complement strand
TTTGGAGAAACCCTTCTCACCTATTTCTCAACGACCCAGATATTACGGTAAAGAATTGGATCGTCACACTTTTGCAGGACGAGTGGCCCCTTCGTCGGCCCCTCCTTCTCTCCCTCTTCTGAAGTCTCGGTGAGTTCTAAATCTTCATGAATGAGGGTCCCGTTTTGTTTGATCGTTACTTTTGCATTTTCGATTTTCTTACCCGACTTGTCATACCGGGCCCCCTTAAAATCGATATCAAAGGTCTGCCATGAGAGGGGGGGATACGACAGATTCAGCCTCGGCGCATTTCCACCGATCGCACCACACCCCTTCTTTTCAGGGCCCCAACCAAAACTATCGATAAGATGAAGTTTATACCGACCCTGAAGAAGGATGCCACTCTTTGCCCGTTCCATCTTTGGGGCGGTCGGCTTAAGTGGGATCATAAATTCGATGTGAAGGGTGTGATCGCCAAACTTCTCTTTCGTAGAGGTGCCGGGGAGAAGGTACTGCTCTTTGAAAAGTTTGCTCTCTGAAAAATGGTTCGTATCTTTTCCGAAAAGTAGTAGACCCTCTTTGGGGGGCTTCTCCCCCTCTGTCGAGCTTTTACGATGAATCTTGGGGTGGGTGGTAATGCGTGTTTTATTCATATAACCTTCAAGAGTACCTCTTTTAGTAAAAAGCATTACGGTACCCTCTGCTTGACCTTTAAGAGGCAGATTTTTTGCAGCGTCAAGCTTTAGTTTTCCAGTAAAGCTCATTGCCCCCTGAATCATGCCAAATTTTTCATGCTTGCCTTCTCTACCGGGAAGTCCATCCCCATAGCCGGTAACACCAATTTCTTCTTTTCCTAAGATTACCAACTGGGTGCCAATCTCCAAACCAGCGGGTATGGCATCACGACCTCCCGTGTCTGGCATTTTCCCCAAATACTCGCCAAAGAAACGGTACTTCTCCGGAACCGATTCGAGGTCGGTATAGACCTTGTGGTTTTCGCCATCTGCTATCTGTCGTTGGTCCTCCTCTCTACCTTTATTCTCCTCGACGTGCTTTTCTACTTTTTTGATTGATGTCGTTTTTTCTTCCGTTGAGCCTGTCTGTTTTATCTCTGTTTTGTCGACTTTTTCTTTGAGTGTTTCTTGACTCTTACTTTCCTCTTGGTTTTCTATTTTTGTCGTTTTCTTTTTAACTCTCAGAATCAATTGTACCTTGGTCCGTTTGGGTGGAATTTTTTCTGTAAAAGCTTGATACAATAGCTCGTCGTCGAGGTCGGTACTTTCAACTGGTATATCAAGGGTCGCAATGGAAAAATTGGAGACACAAATAAAATACCCGGTATCGCCGTGATAATATTCTTCGCCTGTCGTCTCTTCTTTCCAAAACCCACTCCCTCCAAAGACCCATGGATGCTCCATCGATTTTTTTGTTTTAACATTTTGGATCCACTCTTGAGCCCGGACCTTTTTTTCTTTACCGTCGGCATCCTTGTAGACGATTGTCACCTCGATTTCATCGCCTGTTGCAGCCCGATATTCTGGATAGAACTCGACCGGTTTCCCATTTTTTGCGCCGATCGCTAGGAGGGCGGCATGTGCCATTTTTGCCGAACATTGAACTGCCACGATCGATTCATGCTCCTTTGTCTCATCTGGACAGGCGAACATCTCAAGATACCCTTTTCTTAGGCAAACGACTCCACCGATGATAACCTCTTTGGTCTTATTGTTTATCCAAATCTCCTCTGTCTTGGAGAGACGCACGAGGTCCTCTTTGCCATCGGTCTGGGTCTTTTTTTGTTCACGATTTTCTCGACCCTTATTGGTAGACCGTTGTTGGGATTCCTTTTTATTGTCAACATGGCTCGCTTTTTGATCTTGTTCTTGAGCTATACAGGAAGACGAAGCTGGCAAAACAAAGAATATTATTATCCAGAGAGGGAGCCTCCCGTTGAGAAAACCGAGGCGACTTTGACGGCGTTGCTTTTGTAAAGCATCAGTTGCTATATCCATGGTATTGCCCTTTTTCTATTCGAAATTTTAAGTCGGCTATTATCTCATTGTTATCGAAGACGACAAAGTTTAGCCTCCCTTGTACCTTAGCGATCACCTTTGTCCTAGCACTCGATACAGCTAGGTGGTTACCATCTCTTGAGGTCTGTAGTATACTTTTCTTTGGCATCTATGTCCAAACGAATTCCATTAAGTCCCGTTGTTCCCTGCGACATGTCCGATTCAAAAAACGACCCTAATCTCACTCGGTTGCGTGAAAACCTACAAAAAACTGGCCAAACAATCGCAGAGGCAGCGACTAGATCTGGGCGAGACAGTACTGCGGTAACCCTCGTCGCTGTAACCAAATACCTTACCACCTCCCAAACGGCACTCCTTCCAGAGGCCGGCACTCTTGCTCTTGGTGAAAGTCGCCCACAACAATTATGGAAAAAGGGGGCAGAAATTGTTGCCCCGAATCTACAGTGGCACCTTATTGGCCACCTACAAAGGAACAAGATCAAACCGACGTTGCCCCTGGTTTCATTAATTCATTCGGTCGACAGCCTTCGACTTTTGGAAGAGCTCAATCGACAAGCAGCCCTCCAGAAACGGACAGTCCCTTATCTCCTTGAGGTAAATATTTCAGCCGACTCGAACAAACATGGCTTTAGATCTAAAGAGATAGAAACCGTCTTAGATAAAGTCGACGACTACCCTTGGTTGAGCCTTCGAGGCTTCATGGCGATGGCCTCACGAGAAGGAGGCCGAACGCGTGCCGAGGCCGATTTCAAAAAAACAAAACAGCTTTTTGATGATCTTAAAAAAAAACATCCCCAAGGAGCCAATCTCACCGAGCTCTCAATGGGGATGAGCAGCGACTACGATTTAGCGATCGAACAAGGTGCAACGATCGTCAGGGTTGGCTCGGCCCTTTACGAAGGTGTTTTCTAAAGGGTGTCCAAATAGTTTACCCGAGAATTCGGATCAAAAAGGAATTTCAGATTGCAGCGGTTATGACGGAAACGCAAAGACTCTATTTTCTCTAATCGAAAGAGGATCCCACCTTCCGGTTGAAAAGAGGGGCTTCTTTAGCGAATTTTAGTAGAATTTCTCTATTTTTTCTGTTTATAATGAGGATATCTCAATACTTCCTCAATAAGCAAAAACATGATAAGAAAATCAGAGCCTCTCTCTCCGTCTCCGGCCAATACCACGCCAACAGAGCCCCCTGTTATCTCTGTAAATCTCGATTCCAAAACTCTTCATACCCGTCTTCCTTCGGGGGCAGCTTTTCAAAGCCAGACTCTCCTTACAAGCCAGAAGACAGTGGCGGAAAATGGAGAGAATAACCCAGATCTGGAAAGCCTCTCTCTTGATAGCACCATTCATCAGAATGCCCTTACTAACGGCCAGTTATCGCAACCGTCGATTCTGCAAACATCGGGGGAAACTCCTGGAAAAACTTTAAGTCAGCCGAGTCTCTTCTCATATTGTCGCGAGATTTCACAAACGGCTCTTCTTTGCATGTTTACTTTTTTGGCAATTTTCTTTCTATGTTTCTACTTTGTACCGACGGCTATCGAAGAGATTGAATATGCCCGTGCCAAAGGAATTCAAAAAGCAAAGTACGAGTATTCGCAAAAGTATCTTGACGAACAGATAGGCACCCCCGATTTGACTAAGCTCTCCCAGGCGATTTCTCAAAAAACTCTTCCCAGTGTTGTCCACATTCGGACAGCTGTTGATCGTCAAAATTCCCAAGAACCTCTTTTCGCTTCGGGATCTCTTTCACCCAAAATGAATTTCCACGGCCAAGGGGCTGGCTTCATCGTTGACTCGGATGGCTATATTTTGACGAATAATCATGTCATTGATAAAATGCAGAAGGTCTATGTTACCCTTAGTGATGGCGAGACAATCCCGGCGAAGGTCGTCGGCCGTGATGAACTGACCGATCTTGCTGTTTTGAAAATACCAGGTGAAGGTTATGTCGCTGCCGAATGGGGAAATAGCGAAGAGCTTGAACTGGGATCGCTCGTGTGGGCACTTGGAAGTCCCTTTGGGCTGAGCAAGAGTATCACTTTTGGAATCGTTAGTGGAAAACATCGTGGTGACTTCGCCGGTTCGGTCTACCAAGATTTCCTGCAAACCGATGCGGCGGTTAACCCTGGAAATAGTGGTGGCCCTCTCGTCAACGAACGGGGGGAGGTAATCGGGGTCAACACAGCGATCGTTGGTGATACCTACCAAGGCGTTAGCTTTTCTGTCCCGAGTAAAGTCGCCCAAAAAATTTATTCTGAACTCAAAAAGAGTCACCACATTCAACGAGGCTGGCTTGGCCTCACTCTTGAGCCACTCGATTCCAAGACGGCTCGAAAATTGGATTACCGTCAACCGTACGGTATGGTCGTTACTTCGGTCGTTCGTGACAAGCAGTTCCCTAGCCCCGCTTCAACGGCTGGAATCGCTATCAATGACATTTTAGTCCGCTACAATGGCCAGCCTGTAACGAGCCAACATGCGATCCAGCTTTTACTGTCAGAATCCAATATCGGCCAAGTTGTCAAGCTTGAGTTCTTTCGCAAAGGCAAGCTCTACTCCAAAGAAGTCACCCTGACCCCTCGTCCACAGGCTTATCAGTAAAGACAACGTTACGTAGCAGGCCGATTTACCCAGTTAAAATCTCCAAGAACCTTTGGGGAAGAAAAATACTACCAAAATGGCCATTTTTTTGAAAATACCCAAAGGGTAACCTCTCTCCTTTTCTTTCTATTTAAGGGAAAAGATTCCAAAAGCGAGCTGCTTTCACTCTTTCAATTTGAACGTACAGCCTTAAAATACGAACTGCCATTCAACAATACGTTATCTGTAAACGTATCTCCGTCTTCTCTCCTTTTGCTATCTCAGCTTAAAGTTCAATCGTGGCAGAATATTCGCTAGACGTTAAAGAACAAATTCGGCAAGCAGTCGACATTACCGAACTGACGAGCCGCTATATGGAGCTACGCCGCCAAGGGAGCCAATATGTCGCCCTTTGTCCTTGGCATGATGATACCAAGCCGAGCTTGACGATCAACCCACAACGACAGTCGTGGAAATGTTGGGTCTGTGATATCGGTGGAGACATTTTTAGCTTTATCATGAAAAAAGAGAGCCTTACTTTTCCCGAGGCGCTCGAATTTTTAGCTCAGGAAGCAAATATTCCGCTGCAACTGTCTGGTGGACGAGGAAACAGCCACAAAAAAGAGATGTTCTCTTGCGCTAGTTGGGTCGCTCAAAGGTTCCACCAGTGCCTGTTAAAATCGGCTGAAGCACAAATTGCACGTGACTATCTCGAACAAAGAGGTATTACCCATCAAAGCCTTATCCGTTTTCAAGTCGGCTTCTCACCGAACGATTGGCACTGGCTTAGCCGTCAAGTTGCCGATAGTGGTTTTTCCGAAAGACATTTTGACACGATCGGTATGTTGGGTAAGAGTGAAACAAGCAGTCAATACTATGATCGTTTTCGTGGCCGAGTGATCTTTCCTATTCAAGATACCCAGTCTCGGACAATCGCCTTTGGTGGTCGGATTTTACCTGAATACTCCGATAAAAACCCCGCAAAATATATCAACTCACCGGAGACACCTCTCTTTAAAAAGCAGGAGCAGTTCTATGGACTCAACCTCGCCAAAGAGACGATTGGGAAGGAAAAACGGGCACTCGTAATGGAAGGGTATACCGATGTCATTATGGCCCATCAATTTGGCCTTACCGAGTCGATTGCCGTTTTGGGAACGGCTTTAGGACCGAAACACCTTCAGGTCTTAAAAAGATATGCTGAAGAAGTCATCCTGGTTCTCGATGGTGACGAAGCAGGACAAAAACGGACTAACGAAATTTTGGAGCTTTTCATTTCCCAACAGTTCAATCTCAAAGTCTTAACTCTCCCCGAAGGGCAAGATCCATGTGATTTCCTTCAACGGGAAGGAGCCGAAGCATTCCGGGATTTGTTAACGACCGCACGTGATGCCCTTGACCACAAAGTCTTTATCTCGACACAAAATATCGATCTTCAGGCGAGTACACACGATAGCAACCTGGCCCTTGGTGAAATTCTTTCAACCCTTGCCAAGGCTCCCCGACTACAAGGGATGACCCCGTCGGAGTCACAAATTCGTGAACAACAAATACTTACCCGTTTATCGAGAAAATTTCGCATAGAGGAGGGGATTTTACGTGATCGACTGCAAGAATTAAGGGTGCGGAAAAAGAATTCTCAAAAAGATTATACCCCTGAAAACCAAGGGATTCAGGACACTCCTGTAAGACTTTCAAAAACCGAAGAAGAACTTTTGGGGATATTGCTATCGGAACCAAACCAGATACCTGCTATACTCGGAAGCACTCAAGGGATAAATGTTGGTTCTCCCTTTTGCCAGAAGGTCCTTTACCTTTGCCAGGAATACCATCGTCAAAACAAGGCGGTTGATTTCCATTTGCTTATGAATCTGTTGGACGATCCTCGTGAAAAGAAGTTAATCGTTCAGCTTGATGAACAGGCAGCAAAGAAAAGCCGGACAGCTCTTTTTAACCCAGAAGTGCGTTTAAAGGAATTGTTCTCCTTTTTGCAAGAGCAAAATCAGCGTCAGAAAACAAAGCAAGAGTTAACTCAGCTCGATTTTGCTGGTGAAGATCAACAATTATCTGTTTTTCAATTAATCTTAGAGCAGCAAAGGAACAAGCGGCAAGAAGATCCTGATTTCTAAGGATGGAAGTCAGAAGAATAATTTTTCTGTTGTGTCGAACATCAAGGAGGAGCTTGACACTATGGATATGCAGTGGCAAGAATTGGCTGAAAAAGCCAAATTCCAAGGTTATCTTACCTACGAAGATATTTGTGATTTTTTGCCCGATGAGGGCGATAGTTCCGAGCAACTCAATCGATTGCTCTCTTACATGGACAAATGGGATGTCCGCCTCGTCGAAGAGGCACCATCCCCCTCAAAGCCAGATTTTGGTCCAGATCTTGAGGCAAATAATGATCATTCAAACGCCGAGAGTGAAGTTCAACTCGACTTTGAAAATGAACTTACGAGTGGCACCTCGGCCCCAGATGGGAACAGACTACGGATCGCCCCACCTTCCGAAGACGAAAGCCGTCCTGCGGAGGTAGGAAATCTCAGGCCAAGTGACGATCCGATTCGAACCTATTTGGCACAAATGGCAAAAATCCCTCTCCTCTCTCGTGAGCAAGAAATCGTCCTCGCCAAAAAAATTGAAATCACCCGAAAGAAATTCCGACGCACCCTTTTGGGCTCCCATTTTTCCCTTGTCAATACGGTCAAAATCTTACACAAAGTCCACAAAGGTGATCTTCCTTTTGACCGGACTATTAAAATTTCGTTGACCGAACAACTTAGTAAAGAACAAATCACGGCTAGAATGCCACACAACCTGGCAACTCTTGACCATTTGGCCAAAAAGAGTAGCGACCTTTTTGCTCGTCTTATTCGAAAATCAACACCAAGCTCTGAGCGAAAAAAGCTTCGCAAGGAACTGGCAAGTATTCGACAAAAAACTCTTGTTCTTGTCGAAGAGCTTAGCCTCCGGACGAAGCGTATACGGCCATTGATTACACAGCTCAAAGAATTCAGTCAACAAATGCTCGTCCTTCAGCGCCGCATTCAGGATCTTAAAGGCAACACACGATTTACCCGGCAATACGAGGAACTTCGAAAGAAATTTCGCCACCTTCTTTGCTTAACTCAAGAGAGCCCTAAAAGTCTTGCCAAGCGGTGCGAACAGATTGAAAACCAGCTTCTCGAATACGAATACGCCAAAAGAGATCTCTCAAGTGGCAACCTTCGTTTGGTCGTCTCTATTGCTAAAAAATAT
>JALCBQ010000120.1 GCA_028066335.1 Pirellulaceae bacterium | reverse complement strand
TGTGTGCGCTTGGGCGACCTTATTTTCTTGACCAGCGATTGAGAGGAGGTAAGTAGCTCGAAGGTGCCGGAGTTTGTCGGCTGATAAATCCTGTGGAGGATTCGTTAAAAGGGTGTAGAGAAGGGTTTCAATTTCTGGGAAATCTCTGGCCCTGTAGCTCAAAGCGATATCGGCAAACTCACCGGCGGCGATCGCTTGGTTGGGACTCCATGTCGTTGGTAATTTATTGTTGGCTAGGTAATAGGTCTCAAGAGTTGCCAAGGTGTTCTCGATCGTTTGAGATTTTTGAGCCGCTACTGCTGATTGAGTGATTTTTTGTTTGAGAGCATCAGCGGCTAGAGCAATTCCTGATGGGGAGGTTTCCTGATTGTCTCTAATGTTCCAAAAACAGGCAGCGGCCAGATCCCATTCGTTTTGTCGAAGATAGAGTTTACCAAGATAAAGGTTAGCTTGGTTGGCTTGGTCACTTTTGGGCCAGTGGTGAAGGTGTTTTTCCAAAATTGTTTGGTAAGCATCAAGATTTCTAGGGTCTTTTTGGACCAGAGAGGCCTGAAGAAGAAGGGCATGCCAATGGGTTTGACTACTTTGGCTCTGGGTCGGCCATTTTTCAGCGAGAGCTGATAAGTCGGCTATGGCACCTTGCAAGTTTCCCTGTTGCTCTTTGACGAGTCCCTTTTTTAAGAAGGAGGAGAAGGCATGGTGAATATCATTTTTCTGAACGAAATGTTCCCCAAGATATTGGTAAATCGTACTGGCCTGCTCGTATTCTTTTTGTAAATAGTATTGGTCGGCCAGAGTTGCCAGAAGATCAAGATTCTTTATGTTATCAAGACCAATATCAGATAATTTATTGACGAGGAGTTGCCCACTTTGGGCCTGCCAGTGTCGACCGTAGAGTTGTTGTATCTCATGAGATAGTAAAAAGACCTGCGTTTGGTGTTTTGTAATGGCTTGTTCATCTTTTTCAATGATCGATTTTTGCCATAGAGAAAGAGCTGTCTCTAAAAGGGCCATGTCGAGATAGGGGCTTGTCTTTCCTGCAAAGGTTCGGCCCTTTTGCAGGGTTTGCTCAAGTCGTTCCCAATCGTTGGCCAGAAGAAAAATCCTAATCTTTTCACCACGTATTTCAAGAACCGTTAAAGGGGAGTGAGGTCCCAGCTTTTCTAACGCCTCAATTTGGTCGCGGGCCTCTGGGATTTTTCCCAACAGGTTATTGCAGCGGACAAGCCCTAGGCGACTTTCAATAGGGTGTGTCCCAAGAGAGGCCTCGAATTGTCTGGCTGTTTGTAAAAGCAGGTCAGTCTGCTCTGTACTCCTGGAAGAATAGGTAGAGGCCTGTTCAAGATATATTTTCCCAGCGAGCAAAGTGGAGAAATTTTGTAAGTTTACGAGTTCATTTTTACTTGGGCTATTCGTCTGGCTGCCCAATTCGATAAGCCTTTTTTGAAGATTTTTTTTTGTCTTTTCAAGAAGAGAAAGGGCAAGACGGAATTCGGCCTTCGCATGGTCTGAGCTTCCTTCTCTGCGAGCAGCTGAGTGAAGTTTCTTTCCATAATCAAGGTGACAAACGATTTCTTGAAAATCGAAGTAGTAACGAAGGTCACTGCCTAGAAAGAATTGTTTTTGTGCTTGAATTTCTAGCAGTGATTTTTCCCATAGAGGTCTACCCTCTTCGAGAGGAGCAGAAAGGGCATGAGAGACGACAACCTCAATGAGTTGGCTCCCTAGGCGTCGCCGGACGGCAGGAGAGAGATCTTTTTCCTGGAGATATTGTCGTAATAGCTTTTCAGCGAGGGGATAAAGTTGACGTTGGCTAAGGCCACTGGTAAGGTCGACCTTCTGCTTGACCGTTAATGAATGGGTTACGAGCTGATCTTGGCCCCAAAGAGGAGTTGCAAAAGTAATGAATATCCCAATAGAAAGAAAGCGAATAACAAAAAAGTCGATACAAAAAATGTACACGAGAGAGAGTATTCTTGCGAATGAAAAGGAGTGCCATAGGATACAATTGTTCATTAGGAATCTCCCGTTGCAATCGGCTCGTCTTGTGGTGGTCCTTGGGGATCTTTGGCGGCAAAATGAACTTTTTGAAATCCGGCAGAACGAGAAAGGTCATAGACGGTAATGGCATCACCCAGGGGGACCTCTCTATCAGGGGCAAGAATAACGAGCATATCATTTTTTACAGAAGCGACCATTTGCAATCGTCGTTGTAGGGCTTCCAGCGAAGGGATTGGCTCTTCGTTGAATTTCCAGAGAATCTTTTTGTCTGGAGTTTGGGAGAGGGATAAGACAATTTGGTCAAAGTCAAGCTCTTCCGGGATAACCTCAGGAGGATTTGCATTTTCGGTCGTTCCTAAGCTTACTTGGACATTTGTCGGAAGAAGATACTCAATTTTTTGGAAACTACTCGTCCAGACAAAAAAGATTAACAACAAAAAAACGACGTCAATCATTGGAGTCATTTGAAGCTGATCGTTTTTTTGGTTGCGGTCAAAAGGAGAGTAACGTTTCATGTGGTTTTGTTGGAATTATTCTGGCCGTGAAGGAACTAGCGGGACGATTTGTAGACCTTAAAGGTAGTTGTCCAAACATTTGTTTTAGCTGCAAAGAGCAGGACAGGTTCGATATGATGATAGGCGACCTCTCGGTCAGCCCGTACTCGAAGCTCAATTTTGTTGCCATGTTTGTTTTTGTGATTCGAGAGGCGGCGTTGAAATTCGGAGAGGACAATCCGGTTACCAGCGTGCCATAGAGTTCCCTCTTTGTCGATGTGTATCAAAAAATCAGCGACCGGTTCTCTTTTGACTTTCTCGCCAGTTTGGGCCATTGGAAGAGAAAGGATTTTTTGGTTCTCTCGCTTCGCCAAATGGCTTGAGATAAGAAAGAAAATAATCAACAAAAAGACGACATCAATCATTGGCGTCATGTTGAAGGTTGCCGCTGTTTTGTTACGTAAAGAAGGTAAACGCACCGGATTAATCTTTCTCTGGTCGTGATGCTCTAGGGTGGTTGGTCCCTTGTTGTGGGTTACCCGGTTCAGGACGCCCCTCAGCACGAACGAGCGAAGAGCGACTGGTTCTTCGTTTGAGAGGGGTCAAGGCATGGACAGCAGCATAGGCTGTTTCGGCTGTTAGCTGGTCGACTCTATTTCGAAAAATTGCAAAAGCTCCAAGTGATGGGATAGCGACTAAGAGGCCTCCAACCGTTGTTACGAGGGCCATATAGATTCCCTCAGCAAGCTGGGCCGCTCCTGCCTCTTCTGGAGAAGAGGCGACCTCCTGAAATGCAAAGATCATACCAGTGACTGTCCCCAAGAGGCCAACCATTGGCGCGATATTTCCAATTACAGAAAGGTACTCTATCCGACGAAAGAGGCCGGCGGCCTGATCCGCTAGGGTATCTTCTACACCTTTTTCAACACTTGCCCAACCACCATCAATTTCCTGAAGACCATTCGAAACGACGAAACCTAAAAAGCTTGGCTGGTTCCGACAAACCTGATTTGCCTCTTGTAAGTTTTTTGCTAAAAGTGCTTGTTTAACAGCCTCGCTAAGCCCTTCTGGTATGAGGACTTTTGTCCGAAGGGCCATCGTTTGTTCAAAGGCAAGGTAACTCGCAAAGAGCGACAATGCAAGGAGAACAAACAAAATTAAAAATCCAACGATTCCCCCAGAAAATAAAATTTCAAAGAAGTTTTGCCCAGATACATCAGTACCTTGGGGCGTCTCTTCTGCCAACAACGGTGTTGGCAAAAAAAGAGAAATTGCCAATAAAGATAAAATTCGAACAGACCATCCTGGGAACATCAATTATCGATCCTTTTGAATGTCAATAGTTTAGGGGAGACGGAGAAGGGCCTTTGCTTCGGTCGTCTGATAATGGGTAGGATACTTGATTTGTAGTTCGTGGTAAAGACGCATTGCCTGATCCCTCTTACCCTGCCGCAAGGTAATCTTCATTGAGCGAAGCAGCGCCTCAGCCCCCAGATGTTTTTCATTGGGGTAAAGAGTCAAAAGGGTCATTAGGGTTACCAGAGCCTGGTCCTCTTTTTTTAATTTATCTTCGGCAGAAGCTTGCACTAGGAGGGGGCCAGGACGAAGGATAAAGTGAAGACGGGCAACGTTTTCTTGCCAGGCGGGGAGATCTTTTTCCCCAAGGAGTGCAAGTTTATTACGTTTGAGTTGCATCTCTGCCAATAGGGCAATTTGTCGGTCGTTTGAGCGAGAAAGCTGGTTAAGAACAGGGCGTGCTCGGTCCCCTTCGGTTGCCAATAGCCAACTAGCTCCAAGGAGGTTTTGCCAAGGTTTCTCCGGTTGATAGAGACATCGATTCGCAAGGCGTTGCATCTCTTGGGTTGCAAAATGAGTGTGCCATAGAAGGGGGGCTGAACCCAAATAAGGTGAGTTACCGTTGAGTTCTAAAAGTTCTAAAAATCGTTCACCAGCATAGTGATATTGATCACTAGCAAGGTGTGCTTGGATCTGTTTTTGCAGGAGAAACTCCTTTCGCCAGTTTTTGCTTTCTAGGTCGTAGGCAAGTTGCCACGCAGTGATTGCCTGAGAGTATTGGCCACCCTGAAAGTTGTTTTGGCCTTCTTCACCTTTTTCAAAATTAGGTGTAGCAATTGTTCTTATCTTGGCGAGAGGGATAATGATCGTTTGACCATTTTGTTGAGTTAAAGAGAGTCTTTCCGAAGTAATTTGTGTAACCGTTCCACGATAAATTTTCTCGATAGAAAGTTGGTCGCTACTCTCTTGTTGGGTGACGACTTCATCAAGGGCTGAGGTGCCATTTCGAACGTCAAAAGAGTGGGCCAATGTCTGTAACGGCTGGAAAAAAAGATGGGCCCAAAGGATAAAGAGGGCGTGGTTTAGTAACCACATTAAAGAGGGTTTATGCATAGATTTAACGACTGCTATTGGCGAGAGAGTTTAATCGTAGAGACTTGTATATAGGTATATTCTCCGTCGTTTTGTTCGGCTAAATCGACGAGGAAATTTCGTGAGGCAGGGGCAGCCTTGACACCGAATTCAATCGTATTAATTGTTGCTGCAGACCGGTTGTCACGGCGAATCTGTGCTAGCGCCTCGCTACTGATTTGAGGCTCGGTTCCGTCTGTTAGAAAGAAAATGACATCAGGACCGAATGCAAGTGCTCTATCAATAGCTTGACGGTGGTTTGTCGCTCCAAGGGGCTGAATTCGCCGTATGAACTTTTCGGCCAATTGGGTGTTCGCCTCAGTTGCGTAAACGAGAGTTGGTGAAAGACCTGCTGTAGACGTAAGTCCTTTGGGATCAAAAACTTCTGTTTCAGTGTTATAGAACATTATTTGGAATTGGTGGGTCTCTTCTAGCTGGGAAAGACCCTTCTTAAGTTCGGCTTTGGCCGCTTCCATAGCAAGATTAACCCCCATGCTACCCGAACGATCAAAGACAAAAGCAAACCGACTGCCCACCCCTTGTGTACCAAAAATCCCTACTTTTACAGATCCATCGGGTAATTTGGTTTGCCCATTTCTTGAAATTGCCTTCGACAAATCGGGCAAAATATCGCTTAGATCACCTTCGTTACTTTCGCTGGCTTTCGGGAGAATCCCGACGAGATTGCTTTGCTTTGATAAGGGTGTAACCTCTTGTATAGACTGTGTTTGTGTCTCCTCGCTAAACGTCTCTTGCTGAAAGTCTTCTTCGGTGAGGTACTCTTGTTCAGTAGCAGTTTCCCGGATTAAAACAACACTCACCTCGCGTCCAGCCTCTTCACTAAATCCACCCTTTGAGGCCGACGTAAGGCCAATAATAGCAAGGATTAAAAATAGTCCATGGATGCCAATTGACATCCCGGTTGCTGACAGAGTTTGTCTTTTAGGGTGTTGATTTTGAAGAGGCCTTCTGGCGACCATTTTTCTCTCCTAAAAGGAATTAGACCTCTCCTAATTCTAGGTATAGATTGCAGTTACGTCAATAGTTCTTGCCTTGGGGATAAGGCTCTGCCCCGATGGCTCTATTTTCCCACTCGGAAACAGGGTAGAAGGTACCCTCTCCTAGTGTGATATGGACTTTCTCATAAGGGGTGGCGATCGTCTTTTTTTCGCAAAAAAGCTCTACAGAGCTCTGCCAAATGGTCGATCCCCTAACCTGTAAAATAGTTATAAAGAAAAACTCAAATACCCAATAGGACTAGAAAAACAAGTCGATTTTTGGCGAAAATGGTTCCTTTTTTACCAAAACATGGCTCAAACGGGCCTTCATGGGCGAATATCTGGTGACAATTCTGTCATCCCAAGGACCATTTTTCTTGCCCTCCTTTTGGCGATTCAGAAAGTATGAGAGATACAGAAAGAGTGGGAGATGCAGGGAGTATGATCGATATAAGAAGACCTCCCTCAATCTTATAAGAGAATCTTATAAAGGGCTATGAGATCGACCTCTCTCAATGATTGCGAGATTCTCAAATGGCCCAGAAGGACTTATTTTTTAATAGTGTTAAAAAATTGAGGTGAACTCAGAGAATAGATATCAAAATCCTCCATTTCAAAGTCAACTGTTAACTACTACCAATACCATTGACTATCTCAGAAGAACTCGCAGATTTTTCTGACTTAATAATTTCGAACTTGCCGTTTTTCATTAAACGATCTATGGCTTTACGAGTCTCCAAAGATCGGTACAAATTTCCTTTATAAGAGAAAAAATTGGGGTCTCCAAGAATTGTCAACGTCACAGCGCCTTCACCTTTTCGATAAAACATGAGATACCCAACTGCAGAAGAATTTATATCAAATTTAGCTTTTTCTTTAACATCTTCCTTAAGGGAGTTTACTAAATCATTAATATCGAAAGAGTTAGTTAACCGATACTGCTTCATAATTATAGACCTATTTCCCCTCACCTCTGTTTGGTAGATCACTTCGTCAATCTCGATAAGGTTAGGCAGAGATGGACTAGCACAGCCCACTAAAGAAAATGCCAATGAAAGTAAAGCTATTCGCATCCAACTACAAAATTCCATCGTGTTTCTCCCATGAATCAGATTTTAAAAATTCATCCAGACTCCAGTGGTATTCAGGCTTATCAGGGAACTGAAACCCCCAAACATTCCAAACCATTCCCTTCTGCCAGGTTATAGATATGTTCTTTGGGTTTGACTTTATCGATGAACCTTTCCTCAGGAAGTTGCTCGCAAAGGCTTGGCCAAATGCCATACCACCACATATAAGAGTATACGCTGTTGCGTCTCGACTAAACCAGCATCGCTGTGGCCCTTTCCTTTCCCAAGAGCGTTGAAGTGTTGGCTGTGGTAAATCAGGGTTAGTATAATTCCATCCTAAGTGAAAATCTGAGGGCGTTCCTTTCTTCTTCTCTAATTTTTTATTATATTTATGCCCTGCAGAAACACCGGGCCACTCACCGCTGTGCCCATTAATTTCAAAATAATCAATGGGAGTCTTTCCTTCCTGAGATCTATTTTTAATTTCTTTGTACACTTCTGATCCCGTTGGAGCCAAAATTGCAGTCGGTCTTTCTGATGTGTAAACATCGTTGAAGCCATCCATGTTTAAATATAGTTTTGGTCCAGTTTTTAAAGTTAAATTGCTGACATCGGCAAGGGCATCTTTCCTTGGTCTCGGGTACTTCCACCAATATGACTTGTCCCAAGTTGGCCAAATACAAATCCAATCTTTCGGATTCCCGGATATTGTAGTTGCAAGTGCTTCGAGGGTATCACAGTCTGTAGTTGCTCTCCAGACATTAACCTTCGCTGTTTTTACCCATTCCAATCCCTCTGGATCCATCCCATTAACACCGGGATAGTAGGCATAGAGGTTCGGGCCGTCGAGATCGGGTACTCCCGACGACACACCGAGCCCGATCGGGTCTCTCTGTAGCCAGATCCCGAGCTGTTGATGGAGGTAACGATTTCGATTGTACTGTAAGCCAGTACTAAAGTCAACT
>JALCBQ010000119.1 GCA_028066335.1 Pirellulaceae bacterium | reverse complement strand
CGTTGTTCTTCTTTATACTGGTCCACCTTACTGGCCTTCTTTTTGGACATAGGAAGGATTATCGTCGGTCGATGTCATCAAATTTGGTACTACTCGACCGACAACACTTTTTATTCTTTTCACGCATACGAAAGGCGAGTAATGTTAATAGACTCGACTGACCCGTTAGAATAGAAATAAGGCCAACACTCCAATATTTACCTTGAGCCGATACCAGGTAGATAGCCAACAATAGCAGCCCGCTGCACATTGCCACTATCCCCAAGAGGCCAAGGGCCCAATCGACGATAGGTGACCCTTCCACAAATTGCCTCTTTTCCTGCCCTCCCAAATGGTGATCCTTTATCAGTCTCTGCTCATCCTCAAGTAAGGCCTCCCTCTCTTGTACTCGACTTGATTGAGTCGAATCTCCAAGAGACAGGAGGGTCAAGGCAACGTTGTCAATCTGAGTCTCAAGCTGCTCTTCCATGTTGTCTTTAGAAAGCCCCTCATTCTCCTCTTCATTTAAGGGCTCACGGTGAATGCGATCTTCTACAAAATCAGAGCTGGTTTGAGAGGCAGACCAACCTTGAGACGCCTGACGGCCGACAAGGGCCTCCATTGCCGCCGATTCAAAATAAGAATTTGCCGAAGGTGTTCCCCTATTAGAAGGATCTGCCACCGTTTGATGGGGAAAATCGACTATCGTAGAGGTCTGAGAAATCTCGGCAGGCACTTTACCACCGCTACCCGGCTGACCACATTGGACACAAACCAGACCACTCGGCGATTGAGCCGATGGCGAGCCACTGACGATCTGCTGGCAAGTCCGACACCACATAAAAAAGCAACGACAAAGAGAAGAAAAACAGGGGAACAATTACCCTATCGAAACCTTCGTTCTTTTCTAATTGCTAAAAACAGAAAAATCGCCGAAAAAAACTACCGACCGTAACGGTTATACCTAGACACTCTTTCATAGGGGACTATTGAGACTTAAAGTGGACTCGGCCTCTCCCTTCTAAATTGATGGAAACAATCAAAATCGACAATAATTTAACCTGTGTTTTCAGCAAGAAGAAGATCGCTAAGGTTTTTGGTCGCCTCTGCCAGGACATCTGCCTCCACCTTTTCGAGTGGGCCAGGCAACGTTGTGCCAGACGCTTTCTTGTGACCACCACCATTAAAACGTTGGGCCATGGCACTACAATCGAAATCACACCGACTACGAAAACTCACCTTAATATTTCCATCTGACTGTTCAATGAAAATAAGAGCGACCCGTGTCCCCGTAATTGTCAAACCTAGATTAATGACATCTTCCGTATCGCTTGGGTGGGAAGCTGTCTCTTTAAAATCTTCTTGAGTTGCGCGCATCGTTATGAGGGCTCCCTCAAGATATGTTTGAAGACTATTAAGAATCCTGCCCCGTAATTGAATTCTGCCGACGGTGTTCTGTTCGTATAACATTTCGTAAATTTTATCCGGTTTTGAGCCAGCCTCAACGAGCTTGGCAGCAATTCGATACGTCTCTGAACCCACCGAACCAAACCTGAACCATCCGGTGTCGGTCGCGACTGCCATGAAAAGAGGGTCTGCCATTTCAGGCGTGATTTCTACCCCAAAGTATTCCGCAGCCTCAACGATCAGCCGCCCTGTCGCCTCGGCCTTTTCATTTTTTAATAGAATCGCACCAAGATCATCGTTTCCGACGTGGTGGTCGATAACGACTTTTTGAGCATTCGATTTTTTCATGAGGTCGCCCATAGAACCTAGTTGGACCCAGGCACTTGTATCGAGCACAACAAAGACCTCTCGATCGCTTAAGGCTTCTTCAGTAATCGTTTTCCCTAAAACTTTTATCTCCCCATTGGGATCGATAAAATCTAGATGGTCCGGAACAGGGTCAGCATTCGAGATGATAACATCTTTACCTAGGGCGCGCAAAACACCAGCTAACCCAAGTTCGCTACCGAGGGCATCGCAGTCAGGGCGAACATGGCTTAGCAAAACAAATTTTTGGTATTTGTCAGTGAGTTGCCTCAGTTGTTCCCAGGGAATCGTCATTCTTATTTTCCTTTTATTGACTCTCTGAATATCAGAGAGCCCTTTTGAGCTTACTGTTAACAGTGAATGAAATATAAGCAGGCGGGCTTTGCCTACAGAGCCTCTACCAAATCTCGTGTCGATTGGACATCTTTTTCTAGCTGAGCAACTAGGGATTCTTCGCCAGAAAATTCGGTGACCTCACGTACTTTTTGTAAAAAATAAAGGGTTAACTCTTCTTCATAAAGATCACCTTGAAAGTCTAAAACATGAACCTCAACCTTAAGTCGCTCCTCGGCAAAGGTTGGGTTTTTACCAATATGAATTGCTGCAGGCAAATAGATTTTATCGGCCTTAGGCCGCCGCATTTTGCCATCTTGAAAAAGTGAGGCTTGAAAGCTCACCTCCTGAAACAGTTCTTTTTTCTCGAGGTTTTGCCGAGAAAGCGAAACGCCTCCCTCCCTTTTTTTGTCAAAACTCACTAGCCCCGAATAGACACCCGCAGCAGGAATTAATGTCGGTATTTGCTCTAGATTGGCCGTAGGGAACCCTAACATCCGCCCACGACCAGCCCCCGATTTTACCACGCCTGTAATAGAATACCACCGTCCTAATAATTCGTTTGCAAGATCAATTTCACCAGAAGACAAGAGAGTCCGAATACGGGTGCTCGAGATGATTTCACCACCGGCCTGAGCCGGTTGCTCGATCCGCAGTTGGATGTGATCCTTTTTACAATACTCATGCAGACTTTTGATGTCACCTTCTCGATTTTTACCAAAATAAAAATTGGGCCCTTCAACCATCGCTTTTACGTGTAGCTTGTTAACAACAAATTCTTTGAAAAATTCGATCGCTGTAAGCTCTAAAAAGGATTGATCAATTGGGTAAGCGATCAAATAATCGACTCCCAGGTCGGCAAGATAGCTCGCTTTTTCCTCAACCGTGCAGAGCTTCGGTGGCTCTCGCTCGGGATATAAAAGTGAAACAGGATGAGGATCGAGTGTGAAAAGAGCCGACGGAACCCCATGCGACGCTCCCATCTGGCACAAATGTTTGATAATTTGCCCATGCCCACAATGGATCCCGTCATAATTACCGATCGATAAAACCGAACCATCCTCAAAAACAGAGAACTGGTCGGCGGCAGTAAGTATTTTCACGTATGGCGAGTATCCAAAGAAGAAAATTCCAAATACTTCTAAACGTAAAATTATCAATTCCGTGAACTATTTCGGCAAGCCCTCTCAGACGAAATTTTTCGAGGTCCCCAAACGCCCCTCATTTGCCCGAAATCGGCTTTGATTTAATAGGAAATCCACCCGAAGTAGGTCAATAGATCAAAAATCCATGGTTGCGTCCAAGGATTCATTCCGCCATAGCTTACTGAAAAGAGGGAAACCAAGAACCCCATGCCAAATAGTACGATCAGTAAGCGGCTCTTTTCAAACATCTGCAAAGAGACAACCAGTCCCAAAAGCCAAAAAGGATAAAGCCAAAAAAACCATCGCAAACCAGTCGTCACCCCGCCATAATTTCGATCAATTTGAGGACGCAAACCGACATAAAAAACGAGCAAAATCACCAGCAAGCCAAGGCCCGTCCAACCGATAAATTGCCAGAAAGGGTTTTGAGTAACTCCACAACATAGAGCCAAACCAATACATGAAAAAATTAAAACAGGGGTCAACGAAAAAAGGCCATGGTGACCAATTAACACATGAAAAAGATAAACACCCTGCGAAGGCTCTCCCTTATCGACACCACTTCGACGTGAAGGTGTCCAGTAACTTTTAGAATAATCGTACCAATTGTTCCAGCTCCGTATTTCTACAATCGCCCCTTTTTCTAAAACGGCATACCGCTTTTCATTTTTTTTATCAAACAAAACCGAGCGCCCCTCTTGGTAATGATCTGTAAGGACAAGCTCACTCGAAACATCTTCATTTGATCCAGATAAGATTTGGCCAAGATCCTTTGCTCCTTGGTCTTTCCCCGTCCAGTCGATTTGGCTACGGTCAACAGCCACAATAACAGGTCCATCTTGCCGGTGCATATAGGGTGGAGACAGACTTCCATGTGCGATATAGTTTGTCCCCAGAGCACAACTGCCGACGAGTACCAAGGCAGGCAAATAAGCAATCGTCGTTTTTTTCCAAGAATACCAAAACAGAAAGAGGGTTAAGAAGGCAATAAATGCAAGAGCAGGCAATTCGTTCGCTCCGGCAAAGCCGGCCAAAAAACCCAACACCCAATACCGCCAAAGGGCTGACTTTTCCTGCTCGAAAATAGTGTAGACAATATAGAGAGCAAAAAATGTAGCGACCGCTGCTGGCAAATGGTTGTTCAATGTAATCGCATAAGTCGTTAAATAGGTCCCATGGGTCGCTATGGCCATGGTGGCGACATTCGCAAAGAGGCTACCCCCCGTTTCCAGTAAAAACTTTCCGAGCAAAAAGAACATAAGGATTAGTGGCAGGATATTCGTTGTAAAAATGATGAACCGCCCGACGAGGTAAGCGTCCTTCTCAAGACTCCAGCCAAGCACATTTTTCAAAATCCAATATTTTCCTGCAAGTATCGTTGGGAAAAGAGTCGGTTTGCTCGAATAGTAATGTTCCTTTCCATCGCCTCCCCGATGACGGACCATGTCGATTGTTTGCCACGCTGGATGAAACTTTGGAGAATCATCTTGGCGCAAAACATCGTCAATTGCATAGGTTTTAAAATCGACAAGGGCCCGAATCGTACACCACCGACTCCGATCATTGGCACTGAGAAATGGGGTCTGTTGCCCCCCGTTCGCCGTTACTTTGGCAAGTCGGCCCGTCATGTTACCGACTGAAAGTAATATTAAAAGGGCAAAGATGCCGACTTGTAAAAAAAGATTTTGACGATCCATTGGGATTATGCTAATTAAAAATACCTTGGTGGGTACCCTTGGTGGTGTCAATCGTGGCATAAAAAGCAAAAAGCGAGCCTGCCTAGGCAACCTCTTCGTCGCGAATGTGAGCTAGGCTTTTGGGAAAGTTGGCCCCAAAGTGGGTTCTAAAATCTTTTTTTTTATTCTTTTTTTCATTCGGTGCTGATTCGTCGTCAAGATAGAGCGACTCTTGTACGGAATAAACACTTTCAAAAAGGTTCGTCTTCGCAGCGATCAATTCAGCCAATACACCGATCGAAATAAACTGAGTCCCTAAAAACAATGCCCCAAGGGCATAATAAAAAGTCGCCCTCTCGGTCAAATGGACCGGCTCAACAAACCCCAAGTTAAGACCGATCGGACTAAGGTCGACACGTGAAGCAACCCACATAAAGGCGAGAACCATAGTACCCAGCCCTCCAAGGAAGAATGAAAGCAGGCCAAGGCTTCCGAAAAGATGTTGTGGACGTTGACCATATCCAGTCAGAAATGAGACGGTCAACAAATCAAGAAACCCTTTGACCATTCGAAAAACACCATACTTCGAGTGGCCGAATTGGCGGGCGCGGTGATGGACGACGAGTTCACCGACTTTCCATCCTTTTGCAGCAGCCAAAACAGGGACAAAGCGGTGAAGTTCACCATAAAGATTGATCTCACCAAGAAGTTCTGTTCGGTAACATTTAAAGCCACAGTTATGATCGTGCAGTTTTACCCCGGAAAGACGGCTCACCATCGCATTAAAAATTCGAGAGGGACCGACCTTATGCCATGGGTCGTACCTTTTTTTCTTCCAACCACTGACAACATCTAGATCGTCAGTCTCCAATTTTTCCAAAAAACGTGGTATCTCTTTGGGGTCATCTTGAAGGTCGGCATCCATCGTGAAGGTAACTTCAGCCGTCGCTAGCTTAAAACCGGCGTTCAGGGCAGCTGCCTTGCCAAAGTTTCTACGGAATCGGAGAACCTTAAGAGTTATACCTCCTTCGCATTCGGGCAATGACGAGATGACCTTCCACGATTGATCGGTCGAACCATCGTCAATAAAAATCAACTCGATAGCCAACTTTTCCTGAGCCGCAACTTGGGCGATCTCTTGATAGAGTTCTCGAAGGCTCTCTTCTTCGTTATAGAGGGGAACAATAATCGAAATAGAGTTCATTATGTTTTTGCCTAAGGCTGTTTTATAAGAGCAGATCCCGTTGTAACGAAAATAAAAAAGCCTCGGCAAGCGGGCAAACCCGACAACAAGGCCCAACCGTTAGTTTGGCAAATTTAGCCCCTTCGGGAAAGGTCAATTTCTTGACTTTTTAAAGACCCTCCATTTTGCCGTTTGATTTTTAAAGTTCTCACCTCCCTTTGGTTAGAATCTCTCTTTACCTCTCTCCAGAAAAAAGGGTAAACTACTCCATTCGTTTTCAAGGACAATTTGTCCGTAAAAAGGATTTTTACTATGAAGACCCTCTTAGCATTCGTGTCGGCTGCTTTTCTATCTTTTCCTCCAATCGACTACGGATGGCAACCCTGTTCAGAAGATTCTAGCCAACTTGAATATATTGTTCAGTTAGAGCCTGAATTGATCGCTGCGTTACAGGAAGGCCAGCCGGTCGTTAGCCATATCCCAGAACATCTTCATTCAATCAAGCGAGTCGTCGTCCGTGTTGGCAATGGCCCTCTACCTCGACAAGATCTCGCCCTGACCTCCCACTTTGGCTCCTCTCAACTGGAAAATTCAGATTTTTCAACGATCGCTCAAGAGAAAAAAAATCAAGATTCAACTCTGTTGCAATCTTCCTCTGCCACGACTCCACCGGCAACACTTCCACCCTCGGATCTTTGGAACACAGGTACAACGCTAAAGTCTTCTCGAATTGACAACCCTCAAGAGCCAGAACGTTATTCAAACCCAGGAACTTCTACTTTTAATACACATTCGAATACGACAACTTTATCTCAATCAATACCTAAAACACTAACCACCCAAAATACAGAGATTCAAAAAATCGAGAGCGTCTCTCAAAACAACTCTACTTTTGGAAACCCAAATTCGACAACCCCTCTTTGGGGAAACAGCGGTCCGGTAACTTTCCAAGAAGGACATAACCCAACAGAAGACGAAAAGAACACTATTTTTAATAGTGATATCTTAAATAAAACGATCACCAATACAACAGATCCGAAAAATCAGACCGAAAAAAATCCTTGGGAAAATACTATTCAAAATAATAGCCTTGGCGGCACCCAAGAAAAAGCCAACCACATTCTTACAAATGATCTCCAAACGAATCCTTTTGGTAGTAAACCCTTTGACTCAAACCCTTTTACACCCAAGGACAACTCAGAAACGGGTACCTTTGGTGGCGACCTCCCTTCAGATATTTTCCTGGCAGAAACTCGGGGAAAATCAGAGAATCTTCCCAAAGCTACCACTCAAAGGGAAAAAGAAACGAGCAAAAAAGAACCAGTCGGCGAAACCTCATCGATCGGCAGCCCTTGGCTGTTTACCCTCTTTGTCCTTCTTTTCGTCGGGTCGGCTGTGGGGAATCTTTTCCTTGGATGGGCTTTATTTAGTTTCTATCGTCGCCAAGAAGAGCTCATTAACGAGTATTCCCTCACTGGTAATATCCCCGCCCCAAGGCCAGAATCACTGCATCCAAGAGAGTCTCAAAGAGCAAAGGAAGAAACCACTATCCAAGAGAGGTCTGCTACGGAGAAAGAGACTTGGAAAGGAAACACCCCTCAAGAAAAGAGTCACAAAAAGATGCCACTTTTTGATCCCAACGACTACGGGAAACTCAATAGTAACAAATACGAAACGGAAAAAGAGGTCGAAGCTTACGAAACAGATGAATACGAAATCGAAGAAGATGATTACAAAAACGGCTATTATGAATATGAAGACGACGATACCCAAGCAGCTTAATAGAGGATGTTCTAAGCTGTGCCTGCGGTGAAAAAGCTGATCGATACTTAAGATGTATTCGTCACGATTAGTTCTGACATTCCTTTCTTAACGTAGCTCAGGTGGAGTTACACAAATTGTCGCCACACATCACCATAAGGAGTGTTACTGTCGACTCAT
>JALCBQ010000118.1 GCA_028066335.1 Pirellulaceae bacterium | reverse complement strand
CACGACTTATCGACCGATCATCAATAGTCAAGAAGCCATAAGCAGTCCAACCGTTACCCACACCTTGCCGGTAACGACCTACCGCCCTATCGTCTCTACACCAGTTGCAAGTCACCAACTTTCGTCACAACCGGTTTTGGCAAAACCGCTCCTTTCGAGGCCTTTACTATCAAGGCCACTCCTTTCGAGACCGATTTTACCGCGGTCTGGGACCTCAAGGCAGGTGACAAGCTACCGACCAATTTTGACTACAGGGCAGACAGAATCCACCGTCGCTTATCGGCCAACATTCGAAGGGAGCCAATATTCTGCCCAGACTTTTGTCCAACCGATAAACTACTCTTATGTACAAAATACCTCTGTCCAGGGGGCACGTCACGCCGGAGGTTACTCGATGGGACAGGGGCTCCTTGGACAACCCAAAGTCTTCGTGACGGGGCAGCCAGTCCGAAACTTATTCCGTTATATTACTCCTTAGTCCCCCTTTGAATGAGTAATGGGCGTAAAAAAGGGAGAGCGATTTGCTCTCCCTTTTTATTTTATTGATGTCTTACTTTTCGATAGCCAGTTGTTTTTCAAGAGGTGAGTAAACTCTTGGTGATCGCCTGATAAACGAGTTCGTTCTTCTCGAACAACCGGCTTTCAGCCTGCCACATAATGACAATCGTTTTATCTTCGACATGAAGACAGGCGAGGCGGGCCAGCACGAGAAAATCAAGACAATAAAAACGGAGGTCATAACCCGTTACCGAATGTCCAAAGAGTTCTTCGTTATTCTCATCGGCCTCGAATTCCAGATCTTTGTATTCGTTGGCCATCTCTTCTTTCATTTGATGGGCCAATTCGACGAGGTCCAACTGTTCATTATAACGTTCCAGGAAAAAACAACTGTTTTCAGGGCTTTGCAAACTGACCGAGACGACCCCTTCCTCACCTGTTTCAGAGGCCAACGTCCAGTTTTCAGGATACTGGAACCGGATTTCGTCTTGTTCAAAAGTTGCAACTGTCATTGTTTGTATTTCTCACTCGCATGGCGGTAACGGCGGTCGTTAGAAACAGGATAAAGAAACCTACCCTTTCCCTCTGTTTATTGTAGCGGCAGTTTTGATTTAGGTAAAACATCTCTTGCAATTTCTGTTGCGGAAAAAAAGAGAGTTTGGTAGGCTCTGGCAACCATTTTCAATGATAAAACGGGATCGCTCTACTCTATACTCGCCTCCCTGAGACCGATCGATTGCTCAAGAGACGCTTCAACACTCTACGATACAAGAGACTTTTTGCGAAGGTTTTGCAAAGAGTGGGCCACTATGCGCTTTTATGGTCTTTGGCTCTCTCCCCTGTTTTGTTTGGTGGTTGCCACATATTCCAGATCTACCAACCGGCGACTGTAGAGACCCTCTCGGCCCGCTCGCTAGCTCGCCAAGCGATGACCAATGCCCAGCAGGGCAAATTCGATTCGGCCGAAACTTATTTTCAAAAAGCGATCGAACTGAATCCGACCGACACCCAAACGAAGGAACAATATGCCCAAATGCTCCTTCAACAAAATCGGCCACGCAAAGCGATTAAACAACTTAACCAAATTGCTCAAGAAGAGGAAGAGGCCGGAAAACCGTATTACCTATTAAGTAAAGGGTATTACCAGTCGAACCAAACCCAAAAAGCCTTCCTCGCTATCGAATCGGCCCTTCGACAAAACCCAAAGTCGGCTCAGGCATGGCACCTTAAAGGTGATATCCTTGCACAAGGTCAAAGATGGCAGCTCGCCAAAGAGGCCTATCAGAAAGGGCTTATCCTTAAGAAAAACGACCCGGCCATCGAACTGGCCCTTGCCAATATTTATCTTCTTGAAAAGAAGCCCCTTCGGCTCCTCTCGGCACTCCACTCTTTAAACAGGCAAAACCTTTCGGACGAACAACGAGCGAAGCTTTTCTATCTCAAGGGGATGGCCTATAAAGAGCTAGCCCGAAATCATGAGGCAGTCGTTCAATTTCACCTTGCCCTCAATCAGGCTGGTTCACCAAAAGAGACCAGTCTACACCTTGCCGAGACTTACTACCAAATGGGTGACCTCACCAATGCACGACTCGTCGTTCAGGCACAGTGGCCTCATGTCAATAGATCGCCCTCAATGGAGGCACTAAGAAATAAGCTTTTCTCGGCAGAGGAGAGGACTCGACTTGCCGTTTTACCCGAGCCGATCTCTGTCGGCCCTGGGCAAAATGCCATCTACCGCTGAGCCTCTTCTTCCGAATGAGTTGCCGTAGTCCCTTTTTCACCTTCACCGGAAGTAGAAGAGGGAAGTTGGTAAGCATCTGGTAGTGGGTCACCTGTCCCGGCCATCCTTGCCTTTGCCACTGCTGGCAACATCTGATCGAGGTAAACCTGGTAGTCGATATTGGCAGGAACGGCTCGAACCTCGCCACTACAAAAGAGAAAGTTCACGACCGGCTCATCATTGGCAAGGTCTTGCATTATGTGAAGACTCGCCGGACGAGCAAACGACAAATCTCTTTGATCGAGGATATCGTACTTGGCATTGAGGGGCAAAATCGTCTTCCCGATGGAAATCATCCCATCAGTAGACCCTGGCTCCCACATAAAGCCGAGATGTTCTTCTTTTTGATCGAGCCATTCGTGGAACTGAGTATTCTCCGAAACCATAAACGTGTAACCCGTCCCATCGTGCTCATTGATCCAATCGAAACTCATCGTTACTTGATTTGGTACCGTACGATCATGAAAGACTCCATTGGCGCGCCAGTCGGGTGGATTTTCCCCAATCGAAGGTTGATCGATCATGCCACTGTTGGCGACCCAGGTAAGGTGGGCCTGCTCTTCTCCTGATCCTAAAACATTTGTCGGGCAAATCAAAATCGGTATTCGTATTGAGGAAGCTCCCGCAAGATCTTTTTGATCAATAAGCGCCCGCTGGTATTCGACAGGAATTTCGTCCATATGGGGTATGATCATTGCGGCCCAGCTCCGTTGTCGAGGAGGTTCCCCCAAGACGAATGGATCGGCCGGATTAAGGTATCCAGGGAGGTAGCGGTGCGTGTGACTGTAGCTTTGGAGAGCATGAAACGTCTTTTGTAAATGAAAGCGACATGTTTTGGCCTTTGAATCGTGGATAGTCGATTGGAGATAGATCATCCCTCCCCCCAAAACCATAACACCAAAGAGAAGGACGATAACGACCTCACGACCAGAGACTCCAGCTCGCTCCTTTCGCACACAACAATTTTGTCGATCACTTCGACCACCGTCGGTGCAGCGTCCCCTTCTCCCCAAAAGGTCTGGGGGTTGAACCGTTCTTTTTTGACGTCCCATCTCTTTCACTCTACATTTTGTCATCGTTAATCTACAAGAGCCAACGTTCTGTAGTTCCTTTGACCAACATACGAAGGTCTTGCCCAAGGCTCTATTATCGGGCTAGCCCCTCATCGCTCCCAGTGCCAACCTCCTGAAAAAGGGAGGAAACTCCTCAAAAAAAAGATTTTGCTTGACTTTTATCCCGTATTCATGTCGAATAGAGACCATGCAGCGGTTTCTTATTCGTATTGGCACACCGGCCAGTTCGTCTAAGTTTGCATACAGTATTGTTACAAGGGGTACAGTATTACGAAGGGGTACAGGCGAGCAGTTTGGCACGAGTGCCAGCTTTTCGCAGTATGTCGCCCCCCTGTTTTCCACCCCCTGTTCCTGGTCGAATGATCGACCGGTAAACGACCTGCGGAATATACGTCTCTATTCGACATGAATACGAGACAAGTGATGGCGCTTCTCATTACAACCGTTGCAATGAAAGCCATCGGCAGTTGTTTGGCATGAGTGCGTGCGAATACCATTTGACATACGGTACGACCGATGTTGAGGTAACAATCGAATGTGTGCAACCTATATGTGCATTACCAACTTCGTTTTGTACTTATGATAGATACTATTGATTTGCCCAGAATGTAAGGAGGCGGCATTTGCCGAGCTTATTGACCGTAGTGGTTCATAATGCTCGATGGATCCAGCTCTTGCCTCTTCACAATATTTTTTCCACGAAATATTTCATTGGACAAACTCGGCTCAATGGTAATTTGAGCAATAGGCTTCCTCCTCAAACAAGCCGCCCCAACAAGAAGATAAAAATCTCATATACAAAATAGACAAGGATTCGAAAGGATGAGCATTTCTCATTGCCAATGGACCGATTCAATTCGAGGGCGTCGTGGCCTTACCCTCACCGAGATTTTGGTCACCACAACCCTAACGATGATCATCTTAGGGATTGTCGTTGGCATTATCAATCAAATGCAAACGACGATCAACCAAGGCCAATCGGCGATTCAGCTCTCGAAAAAAATGGTCGAAATCACGTCGGAGCTTCAAGAGCAGCTAGATAACGTCACTGTCCCTGTCACCCCTTATCGCTCAATTGCCGAGGGAGGTGGCTATTTCGAATATATCGAGGGTGACCGGTACGATGGTTCCGACAACCAAAACAACCTTGCTCAATCGCCGATCCGAGAAACCTTCGTTCAGCGGGGAACGACGACCGGTTTACGGACCGAGAACGTATGGGGTGATATTGATGATGTCCTCTCTTATACCGCCTACAATCCTGAGAACCCTTTTACGGGGATCTTCAATGGCAGAACGATCTCTTCGCCCTATGCTGAAATCATATGGTACACCGTCTTCGATGATAAAAATGGTAATGGCCAGACCGATCTTGGCGATTTAAAACTCTATCGTCGTGTTTTGTTAATTCGTCCCGATCTGAACCTTCCCGATACCAACGGACGACTCGTTTTGCACCTCGCCGATGAGGTAACCCCCTACGAACTCGGCTTTCCGTCAACGACCCCTGCCGATATTGAAACCCTTCACCAAAACCTTCAGAATTTTTATCATCGAAATGATATTTCGGTGCGGGTCTCCCCCGATCCCAACAACTCCGATGCGCTCAACCTTGTCGCGAATAGCCTCGACAACCTTACTCTTCGCGAAAATCGTGTAGGGCACCAAATTAAGTACTTCAATCCTAATCAACCAAACTGGCCCTACCTCCTTAGTAGTGCCGCCGTTGCAACCAACCAACTCCCTGCTCCTCTGCCCTCCCCTTCGACGGTCGTTTACAACGCCAACTCTGTCGGTGTCGTCGATGGTGTTGGTGCTGCCATGCTCTCGCCGATTTTGGCCCCAAAAATTCAGATTGACTCGACTGACCCGACCATTGACCCGGCCGATTACCCTCCGATCCTCGACGACAATGGAAATACGATACCCTCTGGAGGCGACCTCGTTTCAGACGCGATTCTGGCCTTTGATGTCAAAGTCTTTGACCCTATGGCGCCGATCTTTGATCCGACCGATGACCCTGCAAACATCAGCTCGACGATCAACACCCAACTTACCAATGAGACCTCCAGTGGTATTCATCGTGAACACCAAACGGCCCATGTCCTGTCGCCAGGTGATACCGGCTTTACTGCCGATCTTTTTTCGGCAAACCCCGGCAACCTTCCTCTCCCACGGGGCGACTATGTCGACCTTGGCTACTTAAAAAATTCGACCTACCCTGACGCTTCCTATTTCTCAGACTGGTCAAGGTACTCCTACGATCCGACGACGTATGGTACCAGTGACCCTGCAATTCCTCCAACGCCAAGCCTCAGCCCTCCCTGGCCCTACTCTATCTACGACACGTGGTGTAGCGAATATAATCGAGGTGCAGCCTCCTACGACGGCATTGATTCGCGAGGTATTGATGGCTCGCTGCCCAACGGCCAAATCGATGACTTTGTAGAACAACTAACAGTCCCCCCTTATTCTCACCCAATCCGTGGCCTTTCGGTAACGATTCGCATCTTTAGTAAAACGAACCAAAAGATTGGTGAGACGACGGTCATTACAAGTTTTTCACCAGAATAGTACTCTCCAGACTTGCCAATATTGACTCTTAAAAGAAACTGGATTGAAAACCAGCAAAAGGAGAGAGTGCCTCAAGGCCCCCTCTTTCTTTGCTTTTTCCTCTTAACCCTTGATTGCACCTCTCCCCTCTTATTCTCTATTTTCTTTCCACGGCTCTCCTTTTACGGCCCACAACTATGGCCCAACCCTCTATCCATACGATTCGGCTACGTGGTCCGTGGCGACTTCTCTTTTTACCGAACCTCCCTTTGGATCGTCTTGCTGACCTTGCCCTCTCTCCCTCAAATGAAGGGCCTCAAACTCGAGGCCTCCCTGGTGACTACCAAAAAATTGTGCTGCCGACGAGCTCGGCGACCTTTTGCAGCGCCCCTGCACAGGGAGAATCGGGAACCGAACCGACAGCGACCAAGCCGGTAACGACCAGGGCAGAGACGACAACAACCCCCCTTTCCCCAAAGTCAGCGGGCAATAAAAAAAATTCCAAAGGCCTCTACTGGCCGACCGACCATTTTCTTCTGTTGCGTCGCTCCTTTCACCGGCCAACTCACCTGGGCGAGGGAGTCGTTAAAATCGATCTGGAAACTTCTTTTCCTCTCCTGGAAGGTATTTTGGCCGCCCCTTCCCCTTTTTTCTTTTTTAAAAAAGAGGGGAAAAAATACGACTCTCCCGCAAGGGGCAAACAGTCTCATGAGAGTGGTAAAATCTCACTCTCGGCTGAGGTAACCGGCCACCTTGGCGATCGGAACGAAATTATTTTATTCTTTGAGCGACCGACCCCTTTCCGGCTGACCGATCTCCGACAGCCCCCGAGAGCCCCCCTCCTCTCCGAGGGGAAAAAAGGACCGACCAAGAGATCACCAGACTCTTTTCTGGAAGTCTATCTTCGAATCCTTGCCGACTAAGCCTGAAAAAAATTTGCCCCATCCCAAAAGATGTACTACCCTTTTAAAGATAGAAAATCCTGCAACATTTTCTCTATGGTGAGTCTCTAGCCTCATTAAAGTCTATAAAAAGGAGCTACAAGGTAGACCGACGCAGGCAGGCTTAACAGCGTTTTAGGGTGCAATTCCCCTTAGTTTCCAACCATTTCAGAATGGCACCGAGACCATTTACTTACAAAACTCTTCATTATTAAAAGGGGCTTTCATGAAGATTCGAGACATCTTATTGCAAAAAAAGGGGGGAGCAATTTCGGTTTCGCCTATGGCACCGCTGACCGTTGCCATCGAATCGTTGGTCGACCACCACTGTGGCTCGTTAGTTGTTATGCAGTCTGAGCAAATGGTTGGAATCATTACCGAACGAGACATTCTAAGAGCAGAAGCAACGACCGAACGCTCTCTCGAAGTCCTTGTCGTCGAAGATGTCATGACACCACACCCCCACACGATAAGTCCCGAAGATGAGGTCAGGGACTCACTCGCTGTCATGGCCGAAAATGGTTTTCGCCACCTTCCTGTTGTCGATGCAGGGACAGTCGTTGGGGTCGTCTCTATTTTGGATCTTGTCACAGCCGACAATGAAATTCTCAAATCAAAATATGAACAGATCACTCATGAGAAACTTTTTTAAAAAAGCAGTAACAGAGAGCTCTCCTTGTTGCCAAAAGAGGAAGCCTTAGGCAATAAAAAGGTAGTTCTTTGGAAAAAATACGATTTTTCTGGTCCTTGCCTTCTTCTTGCCTTTTCTGTGCACCTGCCCCAAACAGCCGAAACGGCCAGAGACATACTGCACTATTGCCGCGTTCCTAAGCCATTATTTATGAATGATTTAGGTTGATTCCTCTCTGCAGCCTCTCTAGAGAAAGGCTTTTCCCATTTCTGCTATCTAGGCACCCCCTCTTTCATACAGGATAAAAGAGGATCTCTTCCTGCCAAAAATCACTGGCGAAATTTGACAAAGGAACCTGAGTTCAGGTATAGTGAGAGGCGTAAATTCTTGTCAAACGATGGGCCTGTTTCCTGTTCTTGGAAAAAACTCTCTCTCCCTGTTTTGCACCGTTGTTGCTTTTTCGTGCTATGGGCTCCTTCGTCTTTAATGGAGGGTAAAACGATGTTACTCAAAGATCTTCTGCTAAAAAAGGGAAAGAACGTCTTCACAGTGGGGCCAATGGCACCCCTTACCAAAGCGATTGAGAAGTTGGCCGACAATAATTGTGGATCGTTAGTCGTCTGTCGAGAAGAAGAGGTACTG
>JALCBQ010000117.1 GCA_028066335.1 Pirellulaceae bacterium | reverse complement strand
AGAAGGAAACTGTAATGAGCTATTGGCTGAAGATCGCAGGGCTCGCGTTAATTAGTCCGATTGGAGCATATTTGTGGTTGTTAGTTATTTTGTTTGGCAAAATAAACGATCTTGAATCTTATCTTACAAAGGCTTTATTCTTCCGAGTAATCTCAAGATCACTTGCTTTCTGTTTTGTCGCAATATTTATGCAGTATCTCGTGGTTCTTGCTTTTTCTGGACAGTTACTGACGTTTAGTAGCTACTTGACCATGGTAGATAACTACGGTAATACTAAGGTAGACTTCTATTCTTACACTATTATCTCTTTAATTCTCATGTACAACGCTATTTCGTGGACATTTGTATTGTATGAAATTTTGTTAATTGGGGAGAAAATGGGAAAAAAGCAGCACAAAAACTAGCCCAAAAAGCCCTTAAAGGTATGGCCCAAAAGGGAGAAAATCTAGCCAAGAAGAAAATCAAGAAAAAGCTCAGAAATAAACAAAAAAGAGGTTTCGCAGAGGGCAAGGTAAAGAAGAACGCCAAAGGAGATGCCGCAGCTTTGGCTGCAGCCGTAATCGTGTGTGACACCCTCTACAATACCTATAAAGCTCTTAAAGAAACCCCCGGGTGTAAGGAACACCACTCATGCAAAAAATTATATGAAATAACATTAAAACGCATAACACTTGCTACGTCGCGATCAGGATATGTTGCCCTTGATTGTGATCAAGTATTTTATGACGCTGGAAAGTTTAGGCCAAAAATGAAAAAAGACACAAACAGACGAATGACACTAGCTGAACAAAAAAAGGGACATGAGCAACAGGAAAACTCTATCGGAAAAGCGGCGTTAAAGTGTCTCAAGCTTATGCGTAGGAAAAAATGCCCACAACTTAAGGCAGTTGAAGATTTTCGCGCTAAACAGGACTATGAAATATATGGATCGTAATATTCGAAAGGTTATAAAGTCGATGATTGATGATAAACCACCAACAAGAGAAGAATTACTCGATGGCGTTCCTCCTGAAGAGCATAAGGGGATATGGGGGATTTTTGGAGGGAAGACAAAGCAAGAATTCGAGGACATTGTTCTTGATTATGTGTGTTCTTTTGAGGAGATGTTTGAATATCTTGCTGACAAGCCGTTTGCCTACTATTTTGAACCAACAGTCAATGCCTTAAGGAGGGAGAAGGCCGAGTACCGGCATTATCTATCGATGTTGGGTTTTTTAGAATATTGTGATCCCGCACCTGTTTCTGTTTGCGTCGATTATATGCTGGAATTTTGTGAATATGGCTGTGAGATTTTTGCCCCCGAAAATTTAGGGAATAGAAAAATCTACCAGATTTCTGATTTCCCGATATCTTCTGGGTTGTGGGGACCTTTTGAGTTCGAACATCTTTTGGAAGATAAACATCAAAAAATCATTAGAGCGTTTCTAAAATCTGTTGGCCTTGACACAAAACACTTAAGTAACTCTGAAGAGGATAACAACAAGCGATTCAATTTTATTAGCGCTAATCGGGCTATCATCGATGACCTTCCAGAAGAAGAGGTTAGAAAGGCTATTCCAGAGGGAGAAATCGAATCTTTGAGTACGCTGGAAGCAGTATGGTGGTATGAAGAGCTCAAAACAGTAGCCGAATATGGTCGTCCGATAACTTGGTATGAAGAAATCCTTGCAGCAACATTGTACAAAAGGTATGCCAAGCAACGTGAAAGATATTCCAGTTTCAAAGAAAAGAATAAATGAAAATCGTTGATAATCTAGGACATGAGAATGGCAGATGGTTTTCTAAAGAAGAGAACCTATGTTGCCTCATTGCCAACTGACGATAGACTAAACTGTGCTGAATGCTAACATAACCTTCAAGAACTTTAACATTTCTAAAACCTCCCCCCGCCATTGACAATTTGAGAATCTCGCAATCATTGAGAGAAGTGTTCCTTTGGTCTTTTATAAGATTTTTTTATAAGATCAGGGAAAGCCTTCTCTCTTTTTTCATGGAGAATCTTGTTGTACTACCTTTCTCATATTCCTATACTATGAGATAGAGTCAATGGTTTTTGGAGCCATTGTCGATGGAACCACCTCTATACGGGGCGAGAAGTTGACTTTAGTACCGGTTTACAGTACAATCGAAATCGTTACCTCCATCAACAGCTCGGTGTTTGGTTACAGAGAGACCCAATCGGCTACGCCGATGGCCCGAACCTCTATGCCTACTATCCTAATGTTAATGGTACTGATCCATGGGGGCTGGAATTGTATATTTTGGAATACACTATAGGGTCTACTATATCTTTAGGAGGCCTTGTTACTCATGGAGCGTGCCTAGGTCTTACGGAGGGGCATAATAAGGTTATACAAACATCTTCCCTTCGAATCGACTTTGATAAGAATAATGGGCGCATGATTTGGGCAAACGATTCAGTTGCTAGCATATACAAATACGGGTTTACGTTTATATGCAAGCATAAGATTTTCAATCTCAAGGATCAAAACTGCGTAGACATCGTATCAACTTGCCAAATAATTGGTGGCAAAACAACAAAGACAGCCACATTAGGTGGAGGTGTAAAAACTCCTCTTAAGGGTGTAGAGGGAAACTTAGGACTCGAATTTGGGACGAGCTATGAAGGCCAGCTAACTACAACTACCCTTGTTATTCGTAGAATGCAAATTTGTGCTTACCAAGACGGTAACTGCTCCGAATGGAAACTTGCTCCTAGATCACGGTGGACAGGCGGAGCAGTTAAAACAAAGGAAAGCCGAAACCCTCTATTATTTGAAGGTTTGGGAGAATGGGATAAAAGCCACAACTACACTGTTTCTTCCGGACACTGGTGTGATCCAAATGTGTGGGGAGTTCAATTTAATAAGGTCAAAATTGAGTTAATCAACTCACGTGATGAAATTGTACGAGCTACAGACGGTTATTTTGATTCAGAAGGCAAATATCACAAACCTTCTGAAATTGATGTTACCCAATACGAACCCGTTAAATAGTTAAAATGCGCTTTAATGACATATAATTCTTGAACATAAAGCAGGACACTTAGCTTCCCTCAATTGAAACCATTTTTTGAAAGTCCATTAGATGCTTAGTAAACAAACATTCAGCCTGAAAGCGTTGCTTATTTTTACAACACTCGTTTGTTTTGTTTTATGGCTATCAGGCCGAGACAACTACTACTTCAATTATTTGGAGAAACGAGCCTTAGATAAATTATGGGAAGAAGCAAATCCAAAGGGAGTGAATATTTCAACTTTTTCAGAAGGGATTTCATTTGATGTAAGAGATACATCAAAAAAGAAGCAGGGAGCTGTTGCTATTGATCTTTCAGGCGTTGACTGGACTCACCGGGTTAAAAATATTCATGTGTCGTATTTAACCACAAAATCGGCTGACCGGCTCCCTGATCTAAGGTTGGTTGGTATCAATAAGATTCAAAATTTTGAAAAACTAACTATTAGATGTGATTTGCCTGAGTTAGAATCCGCCTGGCGGGTCTTTTCACAATTTAAAGGTGATTTAAGGATCAAATCTTTTGAATTAGACTTTATGCCATATTGGATTGAATCGAAGCAGTTGTTTTCGCCAGAAGCAAAAGAAGCTTTAGCTTCACTAAAAAATTTAGAGCATCTAAAAACGACTGTTTGCTCTAACGATATTGATGTTTTAAGGGAATTAAAAAACCTTAAGTCACTCACCCTTACAGGTGGAGGAATTAATAGCAATATTTTTGAACATGTTGAAGGCTTAAACAACCTAGAAGCATTAGAAATAAGTATTTTGAGAAATTCAGATATAACTCAAGAAATGTTAGATGATTTTCAGGAAAAGATGCCTGATCTGAAAATCACTGCTTATTTTTTGTAAGTTTTCTGATTGTTCTTGATCTTTGTATGACTATTCGGCTGCTTTGGATGAATTTCCAAAGTGGCCTTTTTTTATCATCTAAGAAAAAACGTGATAACACGGATTCCTTATTCTACTTCTCCATTTAGTATAAGATTTTTCCGAGGGGAAGCTCCTCACCGAGTACGATACGACAGGTTATCATCTCCGTCGTTCTTATATCTGGGATATCGACTATATCGACCATATGATATGTCGAGATTTACACGGCACCTCGTCCGACCGCCATTATAGTCTTCAAGATGGCAATGCGAATACCATCGCGATCACCGATGATAGTAGTACCGTTTTGGAGAGGTATCAATATCGCCCCTTCGGCCAGGCGACCGTTTTAGATCCCTCCTTCGTCCCCCGGACTTCGGCCTCGACCTCTCCAGAGACCGAGTTTGACAAGGAGCTTGTCGGTGGCACTTGGAGCCATTACCGGTGGAACCATCTTTATACGGGTCGAGAAGTTGACTTTAGTATCGGTTTACAGTACAATCGAAATCGTTACCTCCATCAACAGCTCGGTATCTGGTTAAGCAGAGATCCCCTCGGCTATGCCGACGGCCCAAACCTCTACACCTACTATCCGGGTGTCAATGGGACTGATCCCTGGGGATTGGAGTGCACTTGCAATCCTTGCGATGGTTCAAAATCTAAAGAATATT
This sequence comes from Pirellulaceae bacterium, assembly GCA_028066335.1. Taxonomy (GTDB): domain Bacteria; phylum Planctomycetota; class Planctomycetia; order Pirellulales; family Pirellulaceae; genus JALCBQ01. The sequence goes on along the minus strand of JALCBQ010000117.1, from coordinate 3,562 downwards.
GGATGGATATTGCAATCAAAAACGCAGAATTAGAAGGGGAGGTATGTTCTTGTGGAAAACTGTGGTGGCCCGGCGTAGGCAACCCAGATTACCTCTGGTATCCCAAAGATATTTCATCCTATGATGCCTATATTACTGGGAAAATTTATATGTACTATGGAAAGACTTTCAACAAAGCTCCAAGGCGGTTTCTATGGATGGGCCTTGGTACCCGTGCAGGAACCATTGTGAACAAAACTCTTTTCAACTTACCAGACGATATCGAAAAGGTCATGATTTTTGCAGGCCGATCAGGATCAATAGCTACAGAGGATGCTTGGAAAACATTTGCTCAATTGAAATTTTTGCAACGTGAATTGCCTAAAATGGCCAAAGCAATATTTTTTGATCTTGCCTGGCAGCACGAGTTATACTTAGCCTGTGGTTTGCCAGGGATTAAAGCAACTTATGAGGCCGGAAAGCTATCGAAAAAGGAGTACAATAGTTGGAAAAATGTTGATGGGCACATCATGGGAGAGCTGAAGATCGAATGGGGAGATTACTGGTTACTTTACTACGATGGAGGACATAAAAATGTGTTTAAAGGTGCTGAAGAGATGGCTTACCATGAACAAAACGTCATTTTAGCTCCTTTTTACAAAAAGTGGCGAGAGAACCCCACTGGTTCTTGGTATTCGTACTCTGTTTCAGAGTTTGCGTCAATATACGCTGATGTGGGAATAAGGGGGGCAAGGTCATTTTTGGGCTGGAAACCGGGTGGCAATATCGCCAATGATGAACATCGATGGCATTGGATAAAACGTAACGTCCTTTGGGCATGGGGGAATTTGACCCACGAAGAAAGAGTGGAGAGCAGTAAAAAAGATATGGAAGCTCTAAAAAGAAGGGTAGATTATCTAAAAGATAAACTGAAGTGTGACCTCAAATAGCAAACTCGTTTTTTATTTATTCAAATGGAACTCAAGCCAATGAAGAAAAATACTATTTTACTAATTTTATTTTTGTCGGCACCCGTTTTGGCTAATTGCCAAGAGAAAAAAGAGGGCGACAAAAAGCAGAGCAAATCCAAAACCGAAAAGGTTGTTATTGACCTTACTCAAACAATCGTTGCGAAAGAAATCCCATTTTTGAAGGGACACTTTGGTAATCTTCTTTTTCATGACCGGGAAATTGAGTTTGGAAAAGATTTATCTCAAAAGACCCTCGTCCATCTAAAAGTAAAGTTTGATAACAATATTGAATGTTATGCCGTACTAGCTGACCATATTGGCTTAGTAAAAGGGCCTATTCTTTTATCCAAATCGAAGGGCCTGCGAGACTATAAAAAAATAGGAATGCTCCAACTTGTCAGTGATAAAGAATATGGAAGCAAAAAAGAAGGACTTATTGCTTTAGAAGAAATTCTAAAGGGACACTCTTTTCCTAAAAAAGAGATCGACAAAAAAAAAGCTTGGGAAAAAAGCAATGATACTCGAGGTATTTCAATATCTAAAAGAAGTAAAAACAGAAACACTAAGATTCAAGTAACTCTGGATGATGGGATATCGTCGATAAAACCTGGTAAAGTTATTTACGAAATACGGGTCAATATTACATTTTTTGAAGACAGAAAATGAATAAAACAAAGCATTTGATAATGCTAAATTCGAACAACCACTTTGGAAGTTTATCCAAAGTGGTCGTTTTATATATTAGCTTTGGCTAGTGCTAGCACAGCCTTCAAAAGCCTTTTACACTCCTAAAACCTTTCCCCTCGCCATTGACAATTTGAGAATCTCGCAATCATTGAGAGAAGTAGCACCTTTGGTCTTTTCTAAGATCAAGGGAAAGCCTTCTCTCTTTTTTCATGGAGGATCTTATTGTACTACCTTTTCTCATATTCATACACTATAAGATACAATTGATGGATCTTGGAACCACTATCGGTGGAACCATCTTTATACGGGTCGAGAAGTTGACTTTAGTACCGGTTTACAGTACAATCGAAATCGTTACCTCCATCAACAGCTCGGTATTTGGTTGAGCAGAGATCCTCTCGGCTACGCCGACGGCCCCAACCTCTATGCCTACTATCCAAACGTCAATGGGGTGGATCCATGGGGAGAGGAGTTGGTAATTGCCACTGCACTGGCCACATCATGTGGTGTTGGTTTTGCAGAGGGGATGCTGGAGGGAGGACTCAAGTATGCAATGACGTGGGATGCGGAGGAAGCGTGTTGGGCGGGTGGTTGTGCAGCTGCTGTTGGGTGTATTTCTAACATGATTCATACGGGCTTAGCGCCTTTTTACGCAGGATCCCTCGGCCTAGGGGTTCTAGTTGGGTGTGCAATAGAGGGGATTGCTAGTTTCTTTCAGAATATTTGTGCAAAGCGATTTTCCGATACCGTAGTCACTGCTTGCGATCTCATAGAAACAATTATTGATGCAGCAAGTGGCTGTGTAACGGGTGCATTAGATCATTTACTAGACGAAAAGTTAGATGAAGTTAATTTTCTTACAGCAAAGATACTAGGCCTTTTTGGCTTTGATGCAGGTGCCGTGGCGTTATTATCTTCCGAAACATGCTCAATATTTGGTGGAGATAAACCACTGTTTGATATCGCTGACTTCTTCGGAAACTCACCTAAGGATAAGAAAAGACAAGCCCGTTGTACTTTTGAGGCAAAGGGATATTTGTGGGATCAAACAACGAAAAGGACAATACCGTGCCCACATCCTAGGTCTGCCAAACAGTGTTGTGCCAAATATGCAGGGAATAATTTTTATTACTGGAACGAAATAAAAAGTGCCAGAATCCTTTTTTCATAAGTAATTAGGATTTAAATGGCATCTAAATTACGTAAGTATACTTCAAGGACTATTAATACCGGACTCATAACAATGCTACATAAGACGAAACAACTAGTGAATAATTCATTTAGCAGAACAAGAAAAACCAATCCTTCCAGGCTGAAAATCGGACTTCAGAATGCTTAACAATCACAAAATTCATTCACACATCAGCTGTAGGAATAATTTTAATGAAAAGCCATTGGACTAATTTGATTCTATTGTTTTTAGTCAGCTTTTGGGGAGGCCTGCTTTGGTTTCCTTTTTGCTACATGGGGAGAAAACCTAAAGAACGTTGGTATCCTAATGGTAAATCAATTATAAAAATATTTATAATGTCATGTGGAGTCTTTGCGTTATATCATGTTTTTTCATATGCAATTATTGTTCTTTACGTAAATGAGCCATTGAAATTTTGGAGTACAATTCCTCATATAAACCCTAGACACTCTACACTAGCCCATATTTTTGTTAGTGTCTCGTTTTTTCACCTGTTCTCAATGATGCCAGCCATGTTAGAGATGGCTAGATCTGAAATCTTCGAAGACAGCAAAAGCACAGAGTAATTTTGGTTTTCAGGTAATAGCGAAAACATCCTAGTTCGGCCATCTCGCATACCTTTGCGACGTGGCCGTTTTTTATTTCCATACATCAGATTATGCTGAGTGTTAACACAGCCTTCAAAAACCTTCTAGAGAAAGTCTCCGGATCGACGACCCTCGACCAAGATCGT
>JALCBQ010000116.1 GCA_028066335.1 Pirellulaceae bacterium | reverse complement strand
GCCTGTGAATACAGTTTGGCTGTCGTTGCTGCCTTTTCTAGGTAGGTTAGTAATTGTTGGCGCCGATCTTTGTTGACGTTGGGGTGAAATTTTTGACGAAACTCCTGATTAAGCAGAGAGACTTTCAGTTGATCGGTTCCTTCACGGAAAAGGGTCGACCAGTCTGGAGCATCGACGTAATAGATCTGAATTTTAGCTAAAACTTCTCCGAGAAGATTTTGGGCCTGACGTTCGGTCAAATTTTGGACTGCCTGTGAGTAGCTTGTGTCGCTAAGTCGAATCTCTAGGTGGTAGTTCTTTAAGGCATGACTTTTTCGTTTCTCAATTCGTGGGACATAGCCAAATTTGAGAAGACTCTCCTCGTAGTGGGCCACAGCGCCACCCCAGTCTCCCTGTGCCTCCATTCCAGCGCCTTGTTGAAGGACGTTTTGGATTTCAGTCTGGTGAAGAAGGGCTTCTGAAGGGATTGTTGGAAACGGCCCGGTGTCGGTTGTGGCCGGAATTGCCAGAGCGGGGGCCTGGGCAAAGAGTGGGCTAATGAGAAAAAGTAACACCACAAGGGAAAGTGCTACTTGTGATCGTTGTCGTAAAACAGGCATAACGTTCCGTCTTTTTTAATAGCGTCCAAATCTTCTTGCGCTCTTGGCAGGACTGGTAAGTCAGCCTCAAGGGCAAGTGCCGGTAAAAGGGCCAATTCGAGGCGATAGAAAAACCAGCTAGGAGAGTGTGGGACACAAAATAGAAGGGGGCAAAAAGTTTTCGTTAACTTTTTGCAAAAAACAAGACACGTGAGAAAGAGCCTCAATCTTTGTAGCGATAGAATGAGTTATGTCGGCCAGATCGTTAGAAGTTGTTGTCAAACAATTTCGCCAGTACGTCTTGTAATGATTGCAATCCCTTGGAAAGCTCGCATTCTCTTAATTGACCGAATTGTATGCGGCCTACCAAGGTAGAGTCTAGGGTAAATTTTTAAAAAGCAAAAGATTTCGTCGTATTGTAAAGATCGGTTCCCACAGACTCAGACCAGGCGTCTAAGAGGGTTCGGAAAACTTTGCCTGGTTTGCCGAGACTGACCTCTTTTTGGTCGATTGAGACGACTGGGTAAATACAGGGAGAGGTACTGCATAAAAAGATTTCGTCAGCAACATAGAGGTCGTCTGTGGTAAGCGTTTTGTAGGTAAATGGAATATTGAGTTTCGCCGCCAGTTTTTCTAAATGGGCTAGGCTAATGCCCGGTAGAATTGTCTCTTTAGAAGGGGAAAAGAGCCCTTGGTCTTGAGAGTAAAGGACGATATTTGCAGTCGAAGTCTCGCAGAGGTTCCCCTGTTGGTCGAGTAAAAGTGCCTTGGCCCCGGGTACCTTTTGTTGAGCAAACTGGTCGGCCAGATAATAGTGCATACGACTTCGGCACTTGAGTGCAGCAGGCCAACACTCGGCTGGAATCTGAGGTTGTGGACTAATGACAAGAGGCTGTCCATTTTGGTAAAGGTGGTAGATATGGTGGTAGGGCAAAGGTGAGAGGAACAAGAGAAGTTTGGTGCCAGGGTGAGGATTTTCTTGAGTGGCAGGGGGGCCAGGGGTGACCAAAATGGTCAGGCCAACATCTTCGTTTTGACCGAGGTGAAGTTGGTTACGAGAGAGGAGTTCATGACAGAGAAGGGTAAGCTCTTCAAAACTATAGTCGATCGTTAAGCTAATAATCGAAAGACTTTGAAAGAGACGATCCAGGTGGTCCTTAAGGGCAAAAACCGTCTTCCCCCCAAAGGTACGCAGCCGCTCTGCGACAGTAACCCCTTGGATAAATCCGATATCATTGGGATCAATGGAAAGGTCGCTCTGTCTGCACCACTTTCCTGAGGAAAAAGCGGTCAATCGGTTCACTGTGAAGGAGTCCATGAAGTGGCTCGGTAGAGTTTTCTAATATTGCGGTGTAACGATAGCTATTATCTTGGAGAGGAGAGGCTACGAAAACAGGGTACCTGCCGTGGAGCGGCAAATACCCTGAGAATCATTTTTGAATATAGTTAGGGCGGAGGAGTGGTGGCAAAGCTGGTAAGACGACTCAGATGGTGAAAAATTTTAATTCCATAAAAGGTTTCGGACTTTGTCAAGGAATGGTTCGCTTTTAAAGTAGGCTAAATCCGAATGTTCCTGGCCTATCAGGCCAGCGATATCTTCTTCGTAGTAATTTTTGGGAGGGTGATTGCTTCGAATGCCAGTATAGCCGAGTGCTGTCGGTCGACAACGTCGTTCAGTCAGACCATACCTTTTTAACGCTGGATCGCATGAGTTGAAGAACGAGATAATTTTCTCCGAAGCGTAGACAGTCTGATGGTGCTCCTCTCCTTGTTCGAAGGCGTTATCATGTAGAGCGGCGGCAAAGAGTACGAGTGAAATCTTGGGAAAGGAACGGTTTTCTGGATCTTTGTGATGGTGTTTATGATCCGGTATTCTCAGTAGGTGGGCTGCCGCGCTGGCAACACGGGCACCGTAGCTATGGGCCAGGCAGGTCAATTTTGTTCCCTCGGGTAGCTTTTTCAGGAAGCTAGCAAAGTGGGTCGCCTCTTCATCAGCGAGGGAAGCTTTGTAACGAACGTCACGTAGAGCTCCGCGGACTCGGTCACTGCGCCATGCCCAGACGATATACCGCAGCGGCTTTCTTTCCTTGGTAGTAGTGAGTTTTTCAAAAGAAAGGAGGCCACGACTTTGTGCCCAACCTAAATCGTAACGATTGCCATGAACAAAACAGGCGTTGGAATAATCGGGATTTTCAGCAAAGGCCTCAAAAAGCTCTTGTGCTGGAACCTCTTGCCACTGACCTTCTTGATAGCGAAAGGTCTGATAATGTTTCTGGTCCTCTTCGCTGTATACTGCGTTGCGCGAATTGACAAGCCACAGTTCATCAGGCGAGCTCTCTACTTGTTGTGGGGCACCTTGTAATGAATTCAGGTCTCCCAAAAGAGGTGTGCATAAGGACGCACAAGAGAACACAAAAAAATAAGAGGGCAGTAATAAAGAAGTTCGAATCATTTCCTGAAACTTCCTTTTCTAGAGAAATGCGAAGAATGGGGAAAATACCCCGATTACTAAAAATCTACCACCTGCAAAATTCAATGATGCAAAAAAACAACAAGAAAGTTGAAAAAAATAGAACGTTTCATTTGCACAACCTAAAGTGTGGTGTAGAGTTCCTTAGTTTAATCATTTGCCTTGTTCTGCGGACCACGAAAATACTGTCCTTTCCTATCTCTATGGAGTCATATTCGATGAAACATTTTGCCCTCTTCTGTCTTGGTGGGATAGTCTTGGCCTCCGTCGTCGGTTGCCAAAACGGTCCTTTACAGACAATTCGTCAAAACCGCCTTATGCGTCAACAAACCTACTACGGAACATCACAGGATTCGTACTACGGAACACCACAGACTTCGTACTACGGCACCTACACGGGTACTTGTGAGAACCCAACCTGCGAAACATTAACCCCCGTAACCTACGGTAATATGGTCTATCCTGAAGGTTCCCCGGTCTATGTTCAATCACCCGTTCTTGCCGACGAAAAAGACGAAAAGTAGAAAACAAAACAACTTAACAGCTAGAAGGTGGGCAAGGCTAATGATTAGCTATACCTGACTTCTCTATCGCAAGCTGATTAAGATAAAAGCCGATTTCAAGTGATATCCTGAACACTTGAGTCGGCTTTTTGTGTGCGCTCTTTAAGACTTAGGAAGGCTTAAGGTCGCCGATTTTCCTTTTTGGGAGAAAGTTTGCTATTGGTGTATGTGTGAAATATAATATCAGAGGTATTCGACGTTTTTGTAAGGTTTTCAAGGTTGCGAATTACCTTTGAATCTTGGCCAACAAAGAAACAACCAATAAAGCAAAATGTGAAGGAAACAAGATTGTGTTCCGTTTTGGTATCTGTGCAATTGTCGCTCTCTCTTTTTTCTCATTACCGACACCTGGGTACGCTCAATTCGATCAGTTCAACGACACGGCCGAAAGTAAGTCGTACGGTGGTATGGTTTTGGGAGAGGGGTTTACTCAAAAACTCAAAGTCGGTGTCCAGGTAACTGCTCGCGCAGGAGATATCCGTGGAATCGTTGCAACGATTCCTATTCCATCCAAGTGGCCCGAGCAGACTCTTAGCATCGTCGACGAAGAGACGACACCCCATGTGAAAAAAATTAAATACAGGGACCTTGAGCAAGGAGCACGTCAGATGATCGTTACGATCGACTCGTTGCCACGTGGTAAAATGGCCAAAGCGATTGTAACTTTTGAAATTACTCGCCACAGCTCAACGGCTCCAGAAGAGACTGACCATCTCGTTCTCTTGAAAAAGAAGATCCCCACAAATGTTCGTCGTGCTTTGGGGAAAAGCCCTTTAATTGAGTCGACCGACCGCCATATTAAAAAACAGGCTAAAGAGATTATCAAAGATCACGAAAACGTTTGGGATCAAGTCGAAGCGATTCACACTTGGGTTCGGGAAAATATCGAGCATAAAAACGAAAAGCTTAAAGGTGCAGCAGAGACATTGAAATCGAAAACAGGGAATCACGAAGATCTCGTCTCTCTGTTTATTGCTCTTTGTCGTGCGAATAAAATTCCAGCAAGGACTGTTTGGATCCCTGGAGGCTGTTACCCCGAATTTTACCTTGCCGAGGAGGAAGAGGGGAATGGGGCATGGTACCCTTGTCAGATCACAGGTGGTGATGGCTTTGGTGGTATCGACGAGCGGAGCCCGATTTTACAAAAAGGGGATAACCTTAAAGTTCCAGGCGAAAAAAAACGTTTCCGCTTTGTTCCAGAAAAGCTCACCGGTGCAAAGCTGACGGCTCAGAATGTGCCGACCGTGCGTTTTATCCGACAGGTTTTGCCTAAGTAGAGTTATTGGTAGAGTCATTATGAACAAACGAAATAGATCTGACAAAAACGACTCCCCTTTCTTTAGAGCGGCTACTCTTTTGGTAGCCTTGCTGTTTTTGTCAACGACTCAATACCTTTACGGTCAAGAAGAGAAGAAAAGTCTGAAATTTATCCCGCAGGACGAGCAGACGTGGAAACTGGGAGTTGAGGTCGAGGCACAAGGTGGAATCATGGAGGGGGTCGTTGCAACAATCCCTATGCCAATCGATTGGCCTGAGCAAAAAATTACAATCATCAAGGAAGATACCTCAAGAGGTGTCCGAAAAATCACTTTTCGAAAAATGGTCGGAGCACACCAGATTGTTGTGTCGGTCCCCCGAATCAATGCTGGACAGGTTGCACGTGCCGTCGTTACAATTAAGGTCGAAAAGAGCTTTATTGAAGAGTCCGATCAACCGACAGAAGATTGGTCTATCCCTCAAAAATTGACACGACAGGAGAAAACCTATCTCAAGGCGAGCCCTTATATTGAGACAAAACACCCAACAATCAAAAAGTTGGCCAAGGAATTAAAAGCCAAAGGGGAGAATGAAACTGACTGGAAAAAAGTTGAGCTTATCTTTGATTGGGTGCGGGAGAACCTCGAGTATGAACTCGATCCTGTTATTCGTAGTCCTCTGGAAGCGTTGAAAAAAGGGAAGGGGGATTGCGAAGAGATGACCTCTCTTTTTGTCGCTATTTGTCGGGTGAATAAAATTCCAGCCCGATCGGTTTGGATTCCGGGCCATACCTATCCTGAATTTCTTCTCCAAGATAAAGAAGGGAATAAAGTCTGGATACCATGTCAGATTGCCGGTGAGGGCCACGATTTTGGGCGAATGCCCGAGAGGCTGCCAATCTTGCAGAAAGGCGATAACTTTAAGGTTCGGGGATTGCGTTCGCCGCAGCGGTATGTGACGCAACGTTTGACAGCGACCAACGCCACGACTACCCCAATCGTTCGCTGGATTATGGAAGAGGTTCAGTAAGAGAGGACGATTCCCCCATTCGGCGACTCTCTCTTAGAGGTCTACCAGAGCATTTTATATAAGGTGGCGGCTAGCTAGCTTCTGAAAGTTGTCCTCCCGCGGAAGTCGTTGCGATTAGATTTTGTTTTTAGAGCTACCGTCATTAGAGCCAGTTATGAGAATTTTTTGAGAGCCTTGGTTTTCTTGTAGACTTTGGCTTTGAGTTTCTTCCGTTTTTCAAGATGAAAGCCACAGTGGACGCAGAGGACGGCCCCCACCTCAAGTTGTGAGGAACAGGAAGGACAGGCTGTTCCAGCCGCTTTTGAGTAGCTCTTGACGTTTGCATCATCAAGAAGGTCGGCTATTCCACCTGCTGCGTTGGCAACTGTTGCACTGCTCGCAAGCCGAACATCTGCCGATTCTTGGGAGTTCGTCGTTGGTTTGGTATTGAGAAGGAGGTGGCACTTTGGGCACTTGATTGCCTTGCCCACGTATTCTGGTTTGAGGCGATAAGTAGCGCCGCATTCGCAAGTGACAGAAACGGTCATAAAGTCCCTTCAACTATTTGGAGTTTATTCGGTTTGTATTCGCCCCGTATGAGCTGTGACCGACAACCTGGTCGTCTACCTATCTATTTAGTCTAACACAGTCTGGCCAACAGGTCGCCATAAGGGGAGATTTTCTCGGTAAAGCTATCTTTAATGCGTAATTTTAGGTAGATTCTATTCTAGTTACAAGAACCTATTTTAGGTTAACAAAGTTCCCTGATGAGGGCTGTTTTTCCGTTTTAGTGGGTAGTGGTGAATCGGTCTGTGTCATTATGGCAGAAACTCAGGGGATAATCGTCGACTAGAACTTGGTTTTTGTAAATTATCTCTTTTAAGCCATTTGTTTGTAACGACTTACAAAAGGTGGGTTGTTTCTTGGTATAGTTCTTGCATGTAAGGCGAGACTTTATTAACAGTTCCTTTCAAAAAGTGGGTGGAGCGTGGTTGTTCGTCTGCCGAACACCCGATAAATTAGAGGCTCTTCCTCATTGTCGCAACGAATAGGTAAATAGGTACTAGTAACAACGATGCCAGTTGTCGCTAGACGTTTAATACATATCATAGGCTTAGTTTTCAAGGAGTCTTTGAAACAATGGCTACGAAAAGTACAAAGGCAAAAAGTAAAAAATCACAGAACAAAAAGGCAGCCACACCAAAACTAAGGCTGCAACCACTCGGTGACCGAGTCGTCGTACGACGAGATGAATCAGAAGAAGTTACCCAAGGGGGTATTTTGCTACCAGATTCAGCCAAAGACAAGCCGGCCCGGGGGATTATTCTTAGTGTTGGAGAGGGACGCCTTCTAGATGACGGCCAACGTGGAGAATTACAGGTTCACGAAGGTGATCGTGTCCTCTTTACCAGCTATGCAGGCGAAACCTTTAAAGTCGATGACGAAGAATATCTTCTTATGCGAGAAGACGATATTTTAGCCGTTATTGGGTAAAGGGGGATAGTTACAAGGGCGTTTCTCGTTCTTGCTTTTTAAACTCCTTCTGGTTTTCATTGCCTTTTCTGAATTTCAACTTATAAAAAACTCAATATTCGAGTAGGAGAGAAACATGTCGAAAATGATTGCCTTTGATCAAGAGGCTCGCGAAGCGATACGCCGTGGTGTGTCGCAGTTGGCCCGTGCTGTGAAAGTAACTCTTGGCCCTAAAGGACGAAACGTTATTTTACAAAAAAGTTTTGGTTCGCCGACAGTCACCAAAGACGGTGTTTCGGTCGCTCGCGAAATCGAACTCGAAGATCCCTATGAAAATATGGGGGCTCAGATGGTTCGTGAAGTTGCGAGTAAAACATCCGATGTTGCAGGAGATGGAACGACAACGGCGACGGTTATGGCCGAAGCGATCTTCAATGAAGGGCTCAAAGCTGTTGTTGCTGGTGTGAACCCCATTAAGATGAAGCAAGGGATCGAAAAGGCGGTTGAAGATGTGATCGCCAAGCTTCAAAAGATGTCCATTAAAGTCAAGACCGAAGAAGAAATGGCTAACGTTGCAACGGTCGCCTCGAACAATGACCGTGAAATCGGTACTTTACTTGCCGAAGCGATGGATAAAGTCGGAAAAGATGGTGTCATTACTGTCGACGAAGGAAAAAGTCTTGAGACCGAAACCGAGTGGGTCGAAGGGATGCAGTTTGACCGTGGTTACCTTTCCCCTTACTTTGTGACCGATCCTGGCACGATGCAATGTGTCCTTGAAGATGCCTACGTCCTTGTCTTTGAGAAGAAAATCTCGAATATTAAAGACCTCGTTCCACTTCTGGAAGCAGTCGTCCAACAAGGTAAGCCTCTGTTGATCATTGCCGAAGATGTCGATGGAGAGGCGTTGAC
>JALCBQ010000115.1 GCA_028066335.1 Pirellulaceae bacterium | reverse complement strand
AGTTCAGCCGCCTCAATAGAGAGAGACATCGATAGATTTTTTGGTGAGTGAAACTGATGCCAATTCCGTTGAGCCACAAAAGTTTCGACTACCTCTTTTAATTTTGCAACCGACGTCGTTTCGTCAGTTTGTAAAGTATTTGGTAAGTCACTACTGTGAGGCGGCTCGTCATTTGAGGAGGACTTAGGCATAGTCGGGCCAGTTATCTTTAGAGGGGGCTGACGTGAAGGTGCCGCCAAAATTAGGCAGCAGAAAAGAGGTGGTCACGGTCTTTTGTAAGGGAAACGACGCTGATTTTCAACTTTTTTGCCAAAGATAGAAAATCTTTTTCATCAAGCAGGATCGTTTTATCGGCTTCAATTGCTAGGCATGTCCCGCCTGCCTGTTTGAGTGTGTGAAGGGTTTTTACGCCGACGGTAGGAACATCAAAACGCATGTCCTGACCCGGCTTGGCGACTTTGATTAACGTAAATCCACCTTGAGGGCAGAGGCGTCCGCCTCGCAAGATGCATTGATCTGTTCCCTCGATCGCTTCGACAGCTAGGACATTTTGCCCCTTTACGACGATACTTTGGCCAATGTCAAGGTCACCCATCTGTTTGGCGATTTCCCAGCCAAATGCGATATCTTTGAGCTGAGAGATCGAAGGTCGGTTTTTAGTTAAAATTCCCTCTTTAACAAGGAGTTCAGGGGCGAAGTCGGTCGCTGCTTTCATGGAGATTTCTTTCGAGGCAAAGGCTCTAACAATCGCAAGAAGAAGGGAATCGTCTTGGCGGCTTTTCTTTTGAGAGATGAAATGGGGAAAGAAAGTTTTTAAAGTAAACAGATCGGGAAAGTGGGAGAGCCAGGCGAAATTTTTAAAAAACTCAACCTTGTGGATTTTTCCTGCCATTGTCGCTTGTTTGACTTGATTTCTTTGGAAATGGCGGACGATTTTTCCAACACGAGCAATCGAAACCGAAACGTGGTTGACACAGTAAGGGGCTAAGTTTTCGTCGGTGTGGCCTTTGATGCTCACTCCAAAAACTTCGTACCCACTCTGTTTGAGCGTTTGCGCAATATAAAGGGGAAAACGTCCCCAGCCAGCAATAAGACCAATACGTTTGGAGCTTTGTTCGTCATCTGGTTGTCTATTCATCAGAGAGAGTTTAGCCCACCTTCGAGTTCGGGGAAATAGCCTGGCTTAGCTTGGTTAAATTACGAAGTTGCTTTTTCATTTCGGGTAGTTTTCGTAGAGCTGCAAAAATCGCCATTTGATCCCTTACGGGTTGTGCGGGCGCACCGAGATATTGCCCTTCTTCGGTCAGATCATGCATGACTCCAGCCTTTGCTCCGATAATAACTCGATCACCTATCGTTGTATGGTCTTTGATGCCGACTTGGCCTGCCATGACGACAAAATCACCTGTTTTGCAGCTGCCAGCAATTCCGACTTGAGAGCAGATTAAGTTGTGTTTTCCGAGCTGGCAGTTGTGTCCAATCATTACCTGATTGTCGATTTTGGTTCCTCTTCCTATGCGAGTGGCGCTGTAAGTTCCACGATCGATCGTTGTACAAGCGCCGATTTCGACTTCGCCTTCAATGTGGACATAACCGAGTTGCGCCGAGAGTTCATGTCCATTAGCAGAAGAGTTATAACCAAACCCATAGGCACCTAGAACGACTCCCGAGTGTAAAATGGCCCGGTCGCCAATATAGGTATTTTCATACAATACGGCATTCGCAAAAATGGTAACTTCATCACCGATTTGGCAATTGTCTGAAATACGTACGCCACTATGGATAACAGAGCCTTTGCCGATACGGACATTTTCGCCAAGGCTTGCTCCTGCATAGATAGTCGATCCTTCACCGATTGATGCAGATGGGCAGACCATTGCTTGGGGACTTATACCGGAATTTGTTTTTTGGCTTTGTGGGCGAAAGTAGGTAACGATTTTTTCAAACGCCTGCCTTGGATTTTCAACAGTAATTGTAGTGATGTTTTCGGGCTGAAAATCGGGGCCGATCAAGGCTGCTGAAGCGTTGCAAGTAGCAAGTTCTTCGGCCAGATTGGGTGATTCAGCAAGGGTAATCTCACCAGTTCGGGCCGAGAGTATAGGAGCCGCTTCGGTGATAATAAGGGAATCATCACCCAAGATCGTGCCACCGACAAGGTCAGCAATTTGTGAAATGGTAAGTGGCATTGGCGGGACTTTCAGCGAAAGGGGCGATAAGAAAGAGGGGTTCAAAGATAGAAAATCTCCCCTATAGCAGCGTATATTATTCCTTTTCTCCAAACAAAACAAGACCGATTGGAGCTCTTCCCAACCGGCCTTCTAAGGTATTCTAGCTTTCTATTACGTATGCCAAATTTGAGTACGCTAAATTTGAATTCCAAAAATAAATCGGCCAATATCTAAGCTAAAGACGAAGAGCATAAGGCCCAAGAGCATTGCTAGGCCAAAGAGAGTGAGCCCAATCTGGATGCTTTCATTCGCCGGTTTTCCTGCAATTGCTTCGTAGGTAAGGAAAACAAGGTGTCCACCGTCAAGGACAGGTATTGGCAAAATATTTAACACGGCTAGGTTTGCACTGAGGAAAGTTAAAAATAGAAGGAGACGAGAGTCGCCTTGAGACGTCTCGCTACCTGCAGCATAAGCAATAGTTATTGGAGACCCAAGGTTTGTTGCCTTGATCTCACCTGTAACAAGACGGGCAAGGGTTGTGCCGACCGTTTGAACACCTTCGACAGTTTCCCGCAGACCAAGCCAGAAAGATGGCACAACACCTTCTGGTGGACGGGTTTCTTTGAGTTGATGAAAGGTCAAGTTTCGGCTCAGTGTGTATCCCTCTTTTATTACTGGTGCTTCTAAAGATAAGGCGGCGGTATCGGCAGGTGGATCTTGGGAGTTCATTAAGTTGAGAGCTGTCGGGTTCAAAGTAACGGATTTTTCCTCTTTTGTACTACTTTGAAGGAATTCAATTTTCCACGAGACTCCCATAATACGACTTTGAAGTTGATAATGAATGTCGGCCCATTTTTCAGGGTTTTCAGCAAGGTTCGTACTTTCAAAGAGGTTCGCCACACCATTTTTCTTTAAATTCTCTTTGGCTTTGGTATCGGCAGTTGCCTCGATTTTTAGGAGTTGATCACCAGGTAAAATTCCAGCTTTTTCGGCAGGCGATCCAGGCAAAACTGACTGGACGACATTGGTTAGTGGAAAGGAAATGCCAATCTGTTCAACGGATAGCGATGACGTATGAGGGTGTGGTATGAAAAAGGTATTAACGACCGGTTCGGGAGTGAGGTTAACCGTATACTCTTCCTTCTTGTTATCGGTTACTCGAGAGAAGGTAAACTGAGTTTCCTGGCCGATATAGTTCTGTAATTTTTGTTGTAAATGCAAAGGGTTTCCAATCGGTGCTCCGTTGATTGCAACAAGGGTGTCCCCTGGCTTGACCCCTCCTTTTTCAGCGGGTGAACCGGGGCGGATTTCGGTCGATCCGATAGCACCTGGTTCCATTTGAAGGCCAAAACCTTGGTCAACAACGGCAGGTATAGTGACCGTTACTTCGCTGCTATTTTCCTTTTTCTTGTCAGTTTTTGTGAGAGTAAGGGTAAGGGGTTCACTATAGGCTTTAAGTAGAAGTTTTTGAAACTGTGCCTGGTTGTCAACCTTTTGGCCATTTGCCTCAACAACAAAATAACGACTTTGATCTTCTTCAAAAAGAGTCAGGATCTCTTGTGGGAAGGAGTTTTTTTCAAGTATTGCCAAAGACTCATCCGAAGGTCTGGCGAGTTCAAGCGAAGCCGCAGAGGTGAGCCCTAAAGAGACAAGGCCTCGGTTAGTTTCGCTATGGCGATCGGTTGGCCGTATCGTTACGGTCCGTTTCTCCCCTCTTGTATCAACGACAAGAAAGTCGATCTCGGTCGAGCTACCATTGAGGATCACCGATTGCATGAGATCTTTACGGAACCGAAGATGTTCATCAATTTTTCCTCCATTGCCAATCTGGATAATACGGTCACCTGGCTGAAGCTTACCCCAAGCTGGGTCACCTGGCAGGACTTGGCCGATAACGACCGGTTCGTAATTCACACCACCCATGTAGGCAGCCATGGCAAAAAAAACGGCAGAAATTAGGTTAAAAACAACACCAGCCGAAATAATTGCCATTCGCTGAGGGACCGATTTGGCTCGGTAGTCACGTGGGTCTAGGGGCGTTTCGTTTGTCGAAACCTTCTTGTTGTCTTTTGCCTGGTTGTTTGGGTTGTCATCTTGACCTAACATTTTTACATAGCCGCCGAGTGGAAAAATCCCGATTCCGTAAAGGGTTTCACCCCATTGAAATTTCACCAACGAAGCAGGGAGCCGAATGGGGCCAATTTTCACTGGAATGTCGAAGCCGACATAAAATTTTTCGCACTTTACCCCACAAGCTTTAGCGACAAGAAAATGGCCAAGCTCATGGACAAAAATGACAAATCCAAGGCCAAGCGCAACCTTGGCAATTAGCAGAAGGGTCGACATGTATCCCCAAAGGAAAGAGTCGGCCAAAAGTGGAAGGGTAGCGAATAAGATACTAGGTTCTGGAAATTCAAACATATCAGGTTAATAGCTTCTATGAAGAGAAAGAATCAAGTTGTTTGAGGACCAAGCTCACAACGAGCCCAACGATCCAACTTTATAATCGTATCTAAAGACGGGTTTTTTTCAAAGGGATGATTTTTCAATATCGCTTCGCATGTCGGGACAATCTGGTCAAAAGCCATACTTCCTGACAAAAATTGTTCGACAGCAACCTCGTTTGCCGCATTTAAAACAGCACCTGCAGTACCACCTGCTTTAGCGACTTCGTGTCCAAGGCGTAATGCTGGAAATCGATCTGAATCAGGAGGGAAGAAGTCGAATGAGAAAGCTGTAGACCAATCGACTTTTTTGGCAACCCCTTCTTTCCGATCGGGATAGTCAAAAGCATATTGTATTGGAAGTTTCATGTCAGGAGGGCTCAATTGAGCGATAACAGAACCATCAAAAAATTCGACAAAAGAGTGGATAACCGATTGGGGGTGAATGACGGCCTCGATTTTTTCAGCAGGGAGGTTAAAGAGCCACCGAGCCTCGATGATTTCAAGAGCTTTGTTCATCATCGTTGCCGAGTCGATTGTGATCTTGCTCCCCATTTTCCAGGTTGGGTGGTCGAGCGCCTCCTCAATAGTTACTTTGGAGAGATCTTTTTTGCTACAATTTCGAAAGGGGCCACCACTTGCCGTCAAGATAATTTTAGCGACTTCCTCTTTTCTACCACTTTTCATCGCTTGAAAAATCGCGCTATGCTCGCTATCAACGGGAAGTAAGGTTGCCCCTGTTCGCCGAGCTTTTTCTGTGACGATAGGACCTGCCATAACCAAGGGCTCTTTGTTGGCGATGGCAACAATCTTACCTCCCTCGATTGCCGAGAGGGTGCTTTGAAGGCCGGCACTGCCGACGATCGCTGTTAAAACAAGGTCGACCTCGGGGTGTTGGGCGATTTTGTTGAGTGATTCTTCACCTAGCAGGAGCTCTGTCTCTGGAGGTAATGTCGAAAAGTCGAAAGCTTTAGCTTTTTGTAGATTGGTTGCGATTACCCACCGTGGCTTGAGGAGTTGTGCTTGCCTGAGTAAAAGCTCAAGGTGAGAGTGACCACTAAGAGCGACGACTTTTTGTCGCTTTTCTGAGGCTACAGCGACTTCAATAGCGCTACGGCCAATACTGCCAGTGGCACCAAAAATCGCTATCGTTCGGGGTGTTTGCACGTTGAAAATCTAACAATCTAACCAAAGAGGAAGTCGAAAAAAGGTGCCTTGTTGTTGGTTCGCAGGAAACGCACTATTGTAAAGGGGGTTGTGCCGACCAACAAGGTTATTTGCCCGAAGAGTCGATTGATGCCGTATTGAACTTCTTAAAGTGTTGTGAAAAAGGGATAGGTCCACGTCTTGACCGGTGTATAATGGATTAGAGGCAAACCCTGTGAAGATGGGGTGGAAAAAGAAAAAATTGGCCGAATTTCATTGGCCGTAAAGAGAAAATTTCGGAAAAACGGCATGAATTCAACCGATCCTGCGCCAGAACGGAGTGCTTCGCAAAATTTGCTATGGCTTATCTTGGGTGGTATTTCACTTATTGTTATTGTACTCCTTGTATGGCAAAGTTACGCACGGACTGAGCTTACCCCTTTAGAGTTTAAGCAGCTTGTTGAAAAAAATGCCAGAGAAGAGCTAGGGGGAGCCTACAAAAAAAGAAATACAGAAAATCGTGAAGGGGAGCAGAAAGAAGATCTTGTTGAAGGCATCAATAAGCAAAAAGCCGAAAAGAAAGAGGTGATAGAGAAGATCGATCGCAAGCTGGTTATTTTTCAAGACGGGATATACTATCGTTATTACAATCTGGAGGATGTAAAGCAGTATGGCGATGATACTTCTGGAACAATCTCGGCTAAGGTAAAGCGTGAGCAAACGGTGAACCTTAAAAGTCAGTATACTGGTGAAAGATCACTGACTATCTATGTGCCTTATAATGGTGAGTCTTCGTGGAGTGAAATTCGGGAGTTGCTTGAAAAGAGCAAGATTAACTACAAACATGTAAAAGAAAATTTCTTCGTTTCGAATGCGCCCATTTTGATAATGATCGTTTTAATGATTGTTCTCTTTGTTCTTTTTATGCGAAAAATGGGTGGGGCTGGTTCACCAATGGCATTTGGGCGTAGTCGTGGGAAGCTGGTTGCCCAAGATGATCTCACGATTACTTTTAAAGATGTCGCTGGAATTGACGAGGCTGTTGAAGAGGTTCGCGAGATCGTCGATTTTTTGCAAGCACCCGAAAAATATCAACGCCTTGGTGGACGAGTTCCGAAAGGGATTTTGCTCGTTGGCCCACCTGGAACAGGAAAAACGTTATTGGCAAAAGCGATTGCAGGTGAGGCGGGGGTCTCCTTCTTCAATATCTCTGGTTCAGATTTTGTCGAAATGTTTGTTGGAGTAGGGGCTGCTCGGGTTCGAGACATGTTCCAACAAGCGACCTTGAAGGCACCCTGTATTATATTTATCGACGAACTAGATGCTTTAGGAAAAAGTCGTGGTGGGAGTATCGTCGGTGGCAATGATGAACGTGAGCAAACACTCAATGCACTACTGGTCGAGATGGACGGGTTTTCGAACAACAGTGGCATTATTGTAATGGCAGCGACGAACCGACCTGAAACACTTGATGGTGCTTTAATGCGTCCGGGTCGTTTTGACCGACATGTTTTGGTCGATCGCCCTGATATTGGGGGTCGCCACGATATTCTAAAAGTCCATGTAAAACGGGTCAAACTAGCTCAAGATGTCGAACTTGCCGAAGTTGCAAAACTCACCTCAGGGTTCAGTGGTGCTGACCTTGAAAACCTTGTTAACGAGGCGGCCCTTTTAGCGGCACGTGGCGATAAAGAAGAGGTTTCATTTGAGGAGTTTAATGAAGGAGTCGAGCGGGTAACTGCCGGACTTGAAAAGAAGAAGAAAGTTATTAACGAAGACGAAAAACTGCGTGTTGCCTATCACGAAAGTGGTCATGCTTTGGTCGCTTCTTGTCTTCCAAATACCGATCCTGTCCACAAGGTCTCGATTATCCCCCGTGGGCTTGCCGCTTTGGGCTATACGTTGCAACGCCCCGAAGAGGAACGGTTCCTCATGACTCAAGGAGAGCTCGAAAGTAGAATTCAGGTCTTGTTGGCAGGTACCTTGGCCGAAGAGATCACCTTCAGTGATATTTCGACGGGTGCTCAAAATGACCTTGAACGTGCAACAGAAATCGCACGAAATATGGTCTCTCAATATGGGATGAGTGCCCTAGGGCGAGTAAACTATAAAAGGTCGAACCGATCACCATTCTTGCCAGAGGCTTCGGGCGATGAGACTTCAGGGGCCTATAGCGAAGCGACGGCTCGAGAGATCGATCTTCAGGTTAAAAAGATTATCGACGAGTTGTTGGAAAAGACAAAAAAAATATTGGTTAATCGAAAAGGGACGCTCGAAGCCCTCTCACTAAGGCTGATGGAGGTTGAAGTGATCGGTACCCAGGAACTCAAAGAGATTATCGAAGACAAGCGGGAAGGGCCGCAGGTCGTACCCGGTACAGAGGCCCTTGGGGAAGCACAACCTAAAGCTGAAGGGAAAAAAACTGAAAATGATAATGAGGTCAACGCTTCGGACCAAGGCCTTAAAAACAAGAGATAAGAAGCTTGCAAAGTGCCAACATTTTCCTTTTAAGCCCTTCT
>JALCBQ010000114.1 GCA_028066335.1 Pirellulaceae bacterium | reverse complement strand
TGCGCACAACTCTTCACAAATACTCTGCTTGTATAAAATCCTTTTTTGGACTCCTTATTCTCATTGCTTGCTTTCTAGGCATAGACATTCTTAAAAATCCAAGTTTGTCTGCTCAAAGATCTATAAAAGATGATGGAAAAAAGGAGGGAAACGATCTGATCTTTGATGGGATGAAAATTGCCAAAGAACGAATCGCCGAGGCGAAGCTATCGGGTGCTAAGGAGTTATCTTTAGCTGGTTTCCGGCTGAAAGAATTGCCTCGCGAACTATGGGAACTTACGGATCTCAACAAACTAGAACTTGACGCCAATCAGTTAACGGGTTTTCCGGACGAGGTAGGGAAACTTAAAGAGTTAACTTATCTCAGCCTCTCTGAAAATAACATTGGTGAAATAACAAATGCTATTGAAGAGCTTAAAAATCTGGAGGAGCTACAACTTTCGAATTCGGGGTTAAGTGAATTCCCTAACCCTATTTTAGGGTTATTGAAACGAAGGAAACTTGGGTTAAGTGACAATCCTTTAGGTAGCCTTTCGCCTAAAATTTCCGAGTTAAGCCAATTAAGGGAACTTCGGACTTCCAACTGTAATTTAAAAAAGTTGCCAAATAAAATATGCAATTTAGAGCATTTAAAACGTTTAGAAGCAAATCATAATGACTTATCTACCTTGCCCAAGGAGATTGGTTCCCTGAAAAATTTAACACTCTTACTCCTGAGTAATAATCGTATTCACACTCTCCCTGATAGTTTTGGAAAACTACAGAAACTGAGATCTCTTGAGTTACGACACAACAACCTGAAAGGTCTTCCAAAATCTTTCGAAGAATTAAAAGGCTTAACGAATCTTGATTTGGCTTCAAATCGGTTAGGCGTCTTTCCCCAAGAAATTTGCGGCCTTTCAAAGTTACAGTTTTTAGATATCGGTAACTTCAAAAGAATCTCAAATCAAATAACAATCATCCCGCGTAGCGCAACAAGGCTGTCTCTTGATATCTATATAACGATAAATTTACTACCAATCATTGAAGAGCAAAGAAAAATTATAGACCCCGACGATATTGACTTTGTCGAGATGGAAAAACTAAGGGAATATTGGAAAGGTCGGAGCTAACTGTTCAATTTTCCCTGTCCTTACCCTTAAAGCTTATCACATACAGCACTGCACCAATCTCTCAAGCCTTCGCTATAGACCTTCATAGCTACTTTACAGGCATTTTAGTTTTCTCAATCAGGCGGACACGTCTTCTGATCGTTGGTAACTGAATGTAGCCCTTTTCACCTTAACTTGATATGTCTTAACTTGCTACAATTAATGAAACGCTATTTGTTCATATAACGGGGTGAATCATGTCCGACTCAGACAGAACACAACTGATACTAAGCCGTTTCAAGCTTCTTCCTAGCCAATTCAAGGGGGAGGCGGTTGAATTTACATTGATTAACAATGATAACTTCTCCGCAGTAGATGCTGAATTGTGCCGTGCTTTGGAGCAGCCTATTGGAAACACTGTATCTGATTGCTTTGAAATTACTGGCTGTGGTTCCTGGTACATTTACGCCTCTGGCGAGACCGCTAGGAAACTCATTAACGTCAACAAGTATTCTAAAATCCAAGTAACCGCAACGACAATTTTTGGTATACTGAGCAGTACTGAATGGGCGGATCATCATCCCAGAGAAACAAAGTCAACTGAACTCGGACTCTTAATTGAAAGTTTCGAGGTACTGGAGGATTAGTGTTTGACTTGTTCCAAAAAAACAAACTAGTTATTAGGTAATGTGCAGTAGTCAGGAGTTGGGCTGAGGTTAGTATCCCAGCTTTACACGTTTGTCGGCTGAGTCTTGCTCACAATTTTTTCTTTGGCCAATGACAATGAATCGTTGCCATCGGCGTCTTACCATAACAATATCGTCCACTGTGAGGACGCTCTTGATTGTAATGCATGATCCATTGATCGAGATCGGCTTGCAACTGCTCTAGCATTTGGTAAGTCTTCTTGCGAAAAGCAAGTTAGTAAAACTCTTCCAAAATCGTTTTGCGAGATCGCTCCCAGATGCCCGTTCGTTTGCGGGCTCTTGGCCTACGTTTTGGTGTGATCGATATCTTCGAATGCCAAGTACAACTGAAATTTACAGTGCTGTTTCTTGCCGAGATACTCTGTTCCACGATCGGTCAAGATTCGCAGCAGCAGAATTTCACGCTGCCCCAAAAAGGGAACCTCGATCATTCAGCAGGTCGGCAAAGAAGTTTTTACGTTTGCACCCAGTGCCGATGCGTGTGGTGTTTTGGTAGTGGAAGGGTTTTATTTTAGAATCTTCAAATAAAGATCAGTAAATCTGTATTCTTCATTTGACTTATGGTGCCAAGAATGCGTAAAATGAGTTCTACCTTGGTATATGCCTGAATTAGTTTTTGTATGCCCCCCAGATACTAAAAGATGTTTGCTGGCAACAGTATCTGTTTTCTTAATTCTTATTTTAGGAAGTATTAATGATGGTGAAACGTCTATCTGTGCTGCTTGCACTATTTCTTTCCTGTGGTGTTTGCCTTGGCCAGGATTCAGCACAAGAACAAGATATCGGTGCCAAATTGACCAAGATACAACGAGAAGTGTCTCGGGTATCAAGATCGGTTCGGGCGCGAGGCCTTAGTGCTGAAGAACGCGCTGCTGCAACTGAAAAATTAACGGCTGAAGTTGAAAAACTATTTGCTGATTTTGACTTTTCAAAATTAGATGTGGAGCATTTATCGTTGGCGCTCAAAAACACGTCACATGCCCCTGATGTCGCCGTGAAAATTGTCGCTCGTGCTCAAGAGATCAGCCGCACTGACAAGACGCTTCGTGGCGCACGTGCCTTGGCTAACATATTCCAAACGCAGATGCGAATGCGGGAAAAACCAGGCCCCTTGGTCACAGTCGAAGATGTATTTGCTCATCCTGGTGTTGGTGACTTACTTGCTAGCCCGAGTGCTCGCGACCTGCTCAGCTTAATATCACGTAGAAAAAATCTGAATGATGATATTAAAGCAAAGTTATTTGCGCATGGAAAAACCTTGACTACTATTACGGATTTCCGTTCTGCCAATGCCGCTAGTCAATATTTTTCTCAATTAGCTAAAATTTCAGCTTTGACAGTTGAAGAACGAGAACCTCTCCGTTTAGAAATTTTAAACAACATCAGCAAGCACGTCGCTGCCAATGAATTATCAGATGACAAGAAGAAGCCATTTGATAGTGTGGTTGCTCAACTAAACAGCCCTCTTTTAATTGGTAAGTTTATTGGCTATCCTGCACCTCCCATTGATTTAATGTGGAGTGCTGGTGACAACAATGTCACTTCTCTCGACCAGCTAAAGGGTAAGGTTGTTGTTATCGATTTTTGGGCAACATGGTGTGGGCCTTGTATTGGTTCATTTCCACAAGTACGTGACATGCAGGCAAAATACAAAGATCACGACGTGGTTATCTTGGGCATAACTGCAATTCAAGGGAACCATCATGGAGAAGATGCCAATGGGAAACGCAAGGTAACGGATACCAAAGGTAAACCAGAACTAGAGTTTGAACTCATGGCCGAGCTTATGCAGCAGAAAGACATGACCTGGGATGTGGGTTTTGCTAGTACGAAGGATTACTACTCAGATTATGGCGTTCGTGGGATTCCTCATGTTGCCATCATCGATGCTGAAGGAAAGATTCGCTTCAACGGACTTCATCCTTCTCGCCATGCACAAATTGAGAAAAATGTAGACGATTTGCTCCAAGAAGCTGGCTTGAAAGTTCCAGGCAAACATAAAGCCTCAGATAAATAGTTTTGTCAAACTAATCTAGGTTTTCCCTCAGAGGAAAATATTAAATATTACAAAAGCTGTTGCTATAAAACATAGCGACAGCTTTTTTTAATTAGAAGGTCTCTCCTAAAAAAGTGATTTTACTTTTAGTTTGGGTCTTAGAACGTTGAGAATGATTAAATCAGATTCTTTTTTAGTAAAGTGGAGCAGACTTTTGCATAAGCTATCACGTCGATGGTCGAAGCAGAACTACCTCTCTTTTCAGTGAAGGTAAAATCGCTCCGGCACGCCAGTAAGCTTTACCAACCGTTGTGGCGTATTCATTCGTTCAGCTGTGACGAAAAAAACGACCTCACATCGTTGAACAAACGACCTTCAAGGCGTGGACAAGAACATTATTGAATTTGAAACCTAGTCTTAAGAAGGGGCAGAACTCATCGTAACTATTGCATCTAAAGCTTGTTTTATAGCGTAGCGGCCTTGTTACTATTGTTCTTTTCTCTAAATTCCAACCTGGACATATTGTTAATGAGATCATCATACCGACAATTGAGGTAGCTCGAGTAACAATGCGTAACCGGCCCTTTATCTAAAGCTGGCAGAGAAATGTCCTGTCGTTTTCACGCCCAAGATGTCAGCTCCCAATCTTGACGCGCCGTGGCGCTTTCGAAAGAGCAAAACGCCTCGCTGAACTAGAGAACAGAGGTAGAAAAAGGAAGAAAATAGCAGAATGTCAGTCAAGCAACAACGTGACTCTCTTCAAAGTCAAATCTGGAAAATTGCGAACGATGTACGTGGTGCCGTCGACGGTTGGGACTTTAAACAGTACGTCCTTGGCACTCTGTTTTACCGCTTTATTAGTGAAAACTTTGTCGATTACATTGAAGGTGGTGATGAGAGTGTTAACTACGTTGAGCTTTCAGATGATGTGATCACTAACGAAATCAAAGAAGACGCGGTTAAAACAAAAGGTTACTTTATCTATCCGAGTCAATTGTTTTGCAATGTTGTGAAGGAAGCAAATGTCAATGAAAGCCTAAATACTGATCTTGCAGAAATCTTTAAGTCAATAGAAAGTTCTGCCAGCGGATTTGAGTCAGAACAAGATATAAAAAATTTTTCGCCGACAATAACATCTTTAACCAATCAATTATCGAATCAGGCGATGCAGGAGATTTTATTTGTAATGAGACACTCTATTACCTAAACTATCAAAGAAGTCTTCAAAAAACGGCACCACACGGAGTCTTTATTCATGTACCTGATTGGGATTATATACTGGGACAACCAAATGGAATAAGTCTCAAAGATAACGCAACGGCCGATATTTTTGCTAAAAATATTGTCGAGCTGGTTGAACAACTAACCCCTCCTGTAAAATAACAAAAGGAGAAAACGATGAAGTACAAATTGTTATTAATGATACTGGCAACCCTCGTCTATTTGCCAAAGGGTTATGCGCAAGAATATACGTACGAGTTTACGGAGGCTTTTTTCTCAGAAGATCGAAACACATTGGTACGGGTTGACTTGCTAAATAACAGGTCTACTGAACCAGGGAAAAATACACTACTTTTTATTCATCGATATCAGGAGGAGACAAAATCTTTTAAAAGGGTGTCCGTACCGTTCTTTCCAGATGGCCATCCTCCTTTCCGACCGAGTAAGTGTTTTATTTCAAATGATAGTCGCTACCTCGTTCTACTTGAGGGGGGTGATAGTCCAAGAGCTGTCTCCATCTATGACCTTGTCTCGAAGGAAAAGCGGTTTTTTGCACTACCCGATTTTCTCCCCGAAGAGATGATTACTTGTGCCGAGGGAGAAGATGGCCAACGTTATGGAGATAAATACCCAAAAGTAAGGACTAGGCGACATAGCATATTCCATCACATTCACGAATGGATAGGGAAATGTCGGTGGGATGAGGAAAACCTTTGCCTCTATACTAATTACGGAGGCCACCCCTTTGAACAACACAGTAAGTTCAATCCACCAAACGTTAAAATCGACGTCGCTAAAATGGAGGTGACCCTCCTGCCCGATGACGATGAAAAATTAAGAATGGTCGAGCAACCTAATGAGGAAGATTTGGTCGGTTATTTTTATGAAGATTTACACGGTTCTCTTTTTGATGTCGTATTCTCTAGTTACGACCTTTTTGCACGGGTCGAACGTCCCGATTGGCCTCAAAAACAGGATGGCGTTGCGACTGCCTATATCTACCATTATCAGGAGGAGACCAAAGAGTACGCTAAAATCAAAACTCTAAAACTCCCCTATACCTCACTTCCCTTTCGATACATTCTTCATGGATGGACCTATTTCGTCGTCCTCGGTGATGGCAGTGATCCAAGAGCTCTTTCGATCTATAATATCAAAACAGGAAAAGAAAAACATTTTGCGTTAGAAGATTTTCTCCCTGAAGAGATGATCGCTGGAAAGCTTCTAAGAGATGGTAGCCATACTTATTATGGCTCTGACTATCCCAAAATCCGTACCCAGTATACTTTTGGTTTTCACCCCAGACACCGCTGGACAGGTAGAGTTAGTTACTATAACAACAAAGAGGGTGACCTCTGTTATACACCTTCGTACCGTTTGGGAGGGTACAAACCTCCGAATGTGGAAATCAATCTCATAAAAATGACCGTTACTCTCTTAGGCTATGATGAAGAAGAGAGTAAAAAATAAAAAGCCCTTGCCATTGACAATTTGAGAATCTCTCAATGATTGCGAGATTCTCAAATTGTCAATGGTAAGGGGGATTTTATGGGAGGGTGTAAGGGTTTTTGAGGGCTGTGATTTTGTAAATTCGAAATCTATTTACTGATTTCAATGGTTGCCTCCTCGATCGCTTTTAAATACTCAACTTCAGAATCATCGAGATGCTTTTTTCCCGAGATTTTATCGAAAACAACCTTGGGAAGATGCCGCCCACGCTCTCTAAAATAGATGTCATCAAGTAGACGTGCCAAAGTATAAGATTCAAAAGTCGGATTAGGGTTTATAGCCCATTCTTGATTCATTGACATCCCATAGGAAGTTAGATGAATTTTAAAATCGCCCCGCGAAGTTTCTATTACCACAGTTCCAAAAGGAGCATTAAATCCTCCAACACCCCATGTTACTTGTAACGGCAGGCGAACGCTTCTACTGGAAAGGGAATTAAGCAATAGTTCTTTTTCCCAAACATTTTCAAACCGGTACTTGAATACTGCGACATTCTGGTCGGGTAAATAGAGATCGGTATAATTAATAGGCGGAGTTCCCTTCTCATTCTCGTGGAACGTGAAATAAACAGATTTAATCTCATTAATACCCAGAGACTTGGCAATTTCCCATCCTTTCTCAACATCCACTGCATCGGAATGACTTTCAATTCCTTTTTTCATTTCACAAGAGGACGCCTCAGAAGATAAAATCCAGTAGGATCCAGATATCAGTAAAACAGCGACAGCGCTAATTATAATTGGTAAAACTCTCTTTATTTGTTTAAGTGTTTGGTGTCTCATGTGCCTTTTAAAACCTATGTTAGAAAATTAAGAAAAAGAGATGTTACATAATCATCCTTACCCTTGTACTCAATCCAGTCAGCTCCGATTTTACCAACAGGTAAGCTTGCTTGAAAGGTGTCAGTATCATCTGTAAACGAACAGCCTCCAACCCTTTTGTTTTTTGTTAAGCCCGCATAGATTTTTTTGTTGGTCCCGTATGTGTTCGCAGTTTTCCTCATGACAGTTGCAAACACTGCGGCCCAATTTTGTGTGAAACATCCGAATCCAACAACACTACTCCCTCGACTGAACCAGCATTTGGGAGGGCCAACTTTTTTAACGGCCGTGTTATAAACGTTTGAGTGGTTTGCATTCGAATTGGCAACTAAAAAAAGGTCTACAGGAGTAAAAAGGTTTTTCAAGTCAGGGCCAATGCCAAGACCTGGGCCTCCGTGGCCACCAAAGTATAACATTCCAATTGGTGTTGCTCCTTGTTTTGACCAGCGCTTAATTATGCTGGCCGCTTCTTGTGGCGTATGCCATTTTGCGGTACTGTCAAAAAAGGCATTCCACCCACTATGTTGTTTAAACAGTTTGTTAATTCCCTGTATATAAGCGTCTTTTGGTTTATGTGGGGATAGGGCGTACCATTTTGCATAGTATGGCTTACCACGATTACCCTTTGAAAAAAATAAGTTACTTGCATCAGCTTCTGCTCCCTTACAAGCAGTTGGGTAATCGCCCCACTTGTTTTCCGGTTTTCTCATTGGCCAAATACAAACCCAGTCGTTCTCATGCTTAATGAGCTGCTTTGAAAGATTCTTTAACGTTGCTCCATCCTCCAATGCTCGATAGATATGCTTTTTCTTATTAACTTTCTCCCATTTTTCCAGCCCCCATGGATCGGTACCATTGACACTTGGATAGTAGGCGTAGAGGTTCGGGCCGTCGGCATAGCCGAGGGGGTCTCTCTGTAACCAAACACCCAACTGTTGATGGAGGTAACGATTTCGATTGTACTGTAAACCGGTACTAAAG
>JALCBQ010000113.1 GCA_028066335.1 Pirellulaceae bacterium | reverse complement strand
TCTTCAAAGGGTTCGTCCCCTCAAAGACCTTTCTTCACTTGGGTTTGTTATTGAAACTGTTAAGCAGACCCGTGCCGATTTACCAGCTCATTTGCCTTTGATTGGATTTTCGGGAGCGCCCTACACATTGGCCAGTTATGCGATTGAAGGGGGGGGGAGCAAAAACTTTGCTCACGTTAAATCATTTATGTATGGAAATGGTGAGGCCTGGGACGATTTTATGGAGCTTCTTACCGAAGGCATTGAGAAGTATCTTCGGGCGCAAATTGAGGCTGGCGCACAATGTTTGCAAATTTTTGACTCGTGGGCTGGTTCTCTTCCGGTAGCGACTTTTAGGGCAAAGGTCCTTCCCTATGTACGGAAGCTTGTCGCGTCTCTTGTGGGGGAGGTACCAGTGATTTATTTTGCACCAGGGAATCCTGCTTTGTTACCTTTGCTAAGAGAGCTGCCCTCCCAAGTATTGGGTATCGGTTGGCACACCGATTTAGAGCAGGCATGGCAGACGGTCGGTTTTGAAAAAAGTGTACAGGGGAATCTTGACCCGACCGTTTTACTCACAGACGAAGCGACAATTAGAGAGCACGTCTCTTCGGTTTTGGCTCAGGCTGCCGGTCGGCCAGGCCATATTTTCAACTTAGGTCATGGAATCTTGCCCGAGACACCTGTCGAAAATGCAATCGCTCTCGTTGAAGCTGTTCATGAGCTTAGCCAGCGCTAACTCAATGCGAATATTTCTTAAGTAAAAATCACACCAACGAGGGAGAGACCTTTTTCCTAAACCTTCCCCTTTCTCTATTGTCAACAAAGGGGTGGCAGGGGCGAATTGGGCGCGTAAAAATTACAAAAAAATATTAGCTGCAACTGGTAATGGTATAGGGAACTATTTACAATGAGTGGTGGCGTCTACTCTTTTTTGTTCTCCTGAGAACTTGAAAAGCATCGGCTAATTGTCTGTGCTTTGTGCCTTCAGTGGTAAAGTCAAAAGAATGTCTGGTAAAAATTTCGGCAGTTGTGTTCATTTCATCTCTCGCGATCTCAAGTTTGACAAAAAACAAATCGGATACGTTGTCGATGCGTTGCAACAGGGGTGTAATCTGTTCTCCCTGCTGGGAGGGGTGCCAGTTGTCAATCAGAGTAGCTCCAGGCCAGCTCTTGAGCATCCAGACGGCGATACATCGAGTGAAGCCATACCCGACAGTAGTAGTAACAAAACGGGTAAAGAGTCGGATACTCTTTCAGGAGAGGGTGGTTTCACAGTAGAGGTGAAGAGTGGAGGAGCGACAGTTACCACAGCAACGGCTGCTGATTGTAAAGTGGGGGGGGGTATCGAAACTTTACGGCTAAAGCCTTGCGACCTTCTGGAAATTCAACGTAAGTATCGTTCCTGGGAAAGTCTTCAGGCGAGAAAACAGGCCGTTATCAAGACAATTACCTCTCAAGGCAAATTGACTGCCGAGCTTCAAAGGGAGATCGAAAATACACTCTCTGAAAAACGTCTCGAAGATATCTTTTTGCCATTTAAACAACGTCGGAAGCGAGCTTGTTCCCCTGAGGTTCATGCCCATTTATCGCCTGCCCTCGAAAAGGTATTGGCACTCAAAGAAGAGGAGGGGGGTGAAAACTCTCTCGATTCGATCTTTGGTGAAGCCGTTTCTGAAGAGTTAGGACTTTCGACAAAAGCAATCGTCGAACAAAAAATTACAGAGCTTTTGGTCGAACATTTTTATCTTGATGCCGAGTTGCGGGGCAAGCTCCGCCGTCTTTTGCGACCGAGTGCTAAGCTCGTCAGTAAAAAAGAGGTGGATGCTCGCAGTGTCGCGCCACTTCAGGCCGAGACGACTCAGAGCGACAAGTCTCAGTCGGAGATACCTTCTATATCTTCTGAGACTGGAGCTTCTAAGGCTGCAGTTTCTAAGGCTGGCGAACTTCAAGAGACTGTGGCGACGCAAGAGAAGTCGGAAGGACAGGAGCAAGAAAAAGAACCTACGGCCTCTGAGGGGACGACTGTAGAAAATACAGCTGCAGAAAATACGACCGTTGAGAATACGACGACTGAGTTTGTGGCAACTGGGACGACTGCGGCGACTGAAAATACAACCGACCAATCGATTGAACCTCAGAGTGTCGAGCCGACTGCGGAAGTGGCAGCTGAGGAGGGCTCAGCAGAGAGACCACCATCCCAAGTGGTATCCTCCGATGAGGTGGGGGGAGGAGCGGCCAAAACGACAGAGGTTGATTCGGTAAGTGCTGAAGTGCCGACAATGCCAGAGACAAAAACTGAAGAAGTGACAACAGTTGAAGCCGAGACGACCAAGCCACCTCAAAGGCGTACTGAGAAGCTTTCGCCAAAAGAAGAGGCTCGCCAAAAGAGGCGTGAAATTCGTAAAGAGGTCAAGCGAAAAAAACGGGAGAAAGCCGAACATACGTATCGTCGCTATTTCGACTTTCAGTCGCCAGTAAGCAGAATCTCTTCACAAGCACTCCTTGTCCTTATGCAGGGGGAACGGGGGCGGCAACTCAAAATAGATGTTCAACTTCGAGACGACCTTGCCAGAGAGACGGCTGAACGTGCATTGGAACTTGAAAAAAATGGTGCTATGCCGTTGGTTCGAAACGCCCTCGAGCGTTCGCTCAGTGAGCAGATTTTACCTGCACTGGCACGAGAGCTTAAAAATGACCTTTTTCACAAAACCGACCAGTATGTCGGCAAACAGGTTCGTCAAGCTTTGCGTGCGTTGTTGATGCAGCCACCTCAGAAGGTTTCATCTCTTTTGGCGATCTATCCAGCCGCTCAGTATCCTGCCCATGCCGTCGTTTTGGGTGGAGATGGCTCTTTATTACACCGTTTTTCGTTTAAGGCCCAGAAAGGGGGACGCAAGGCCAAAGAGCAGCTAGCTGATGTCTTGGCACACTTCCCGATTTCGGTCGTTGCTGTCGCCAATATGCCAGGGTGCCGTGATGTCGAAAACTTATTGACTCAGCTCTTCACCTCAGAGCGTTTAAAGAAGAAAGAGCTTTCCTATACCTTGGTCAATACGTTAGGTGATATTGAGTATGCTCGTACCCCTGAAGCGAAAGCTGAATTTTCTGATCGTCAGGCGAATTATCGGAAGGTCGCTTTCTTGGGGCGAAAGTTCCTCGACCCGCTGAATGCCTACCTGAAGGTTCCTGTCCATAGCCTTTGTGTTGGCCATCTGCAGCAGGAACTCAAAGGGAAACAGCGACAGCCTTTGATTCAGGAAGAGCTAGAACTTCTCGTCAGTGAAATTGGTGTCGACCTCAATAAAGCTCATGAGCGACTTTTGACCTGTGTTGCCGGTCTCGATATCGTCTCGGCAAGAACGATCCTTGAAACTCGTGATTCACTCGGTGGAGCGTTTGCTACTCGTGAAGAATTGGCCCAGAAAACTGGCCTCGATGAATCGGCTCTTACACAAGCCCTCTCTTTCCTCAAGATTTATCAAGGTGATCAACTACTGGACGCAACGACGTTGCATCCTCGAGATTATCGATTGGCTCAGGGGATTCTTGCTAAATGCCAAATGACGATGGCCGATCTTTTGGTTCGCTCAGATCGTCCTTTTGCCGTCTTGGCCGAGCCGTCGAGCGAGGTGCAAGAAACGGCAGAGACAACTACCGGCGAGGAAACTATTGACAGTAAGTCTACTAAAAGTGTAGCCGCCGACGTAACTGCCGATGGGCCCGCCCTAGATGTTGCGACTGCTGCCGAAAATAGCCAGGGTGAAACTTCTGAGGAGCCAACAGTATCAGCAGAGGTTGCAGCGGTAACAGAAGTTACTGAGGGAGCTAAAGGACCCGCGAAAGGGGGAGAGGCCAGAGCGAAGGCCCCATTGCCACACTGGTCTGAAAAGAACGAGCCTTCGTGGGAAATTTGTCAGACAAAGCAGAAACTTTTAGTTGAAAAGCTTGATATCTTTTTGGACCTTGAGGCCTTAGCGGCTGAGCTCGGTGTCTCTCTCGAAAAATTACGGTCGATTATCCGTGTTTTGAAAAACCCACTTGTCGATCCACGTGACAAAGTGAGTGGCCCGGCCCTTCATAAACGTCTTTTAACTTTAGACGAACTGGAAATCGGTCAAAAGCTAATTGGAACGGTTTTTAATATCGCTGACTTTGGCGTCTTTGTTGATATTGGCGCTCAAGACAGTGCGTTGGTTCATATTAGTCGCCTCTCGAATGAATATGTCAAAACACCAGATGAGGTCGTCAATATCGGTGATACATTAACCGTTTGGGTGACTAAAATCGAGAAGGAAAAAAGTCGAATTTCGTTAACTGCCGTCGAGCCTGGAACCGAGGCCACTTCTCCACGCAAGGGCTCGGGGGGGCGTCCCTCACGTCACCGCTCAAAGCCGGCAGGGGGTGGAAAGAACGCCGGTGCGTCGGGAGGAAATACGGAAGGGAATAACCGTAGTGGACAAGGTCGACGTGGTAGCCGCTCACAAGGAGAACAGA
Organism: Pirellulaceae bacterium; assembly: GCA_028066335.1. Taxonomy (GTDB): domain Bacteria; phylum Planctomycetota; class Planctomycetia; order Pirellulales; family Pirellulaceae; genus JALCBQ01. The sequence continues at coordinate 3,885 of JALCBQ010000113.1, read as the reverse complement.
GTCAGGGGCAACCAGCCTTCCGTAAAAAGGGAGCAAACAAGCCACATCTTCATGGGGGTGGAAACAAGAGTTTTTCAACACGGAAAAAACCGGCTAAGCCAGCACCACCGATCTCAAAAGCGATGCGAGATGGTAAAGAGCCCCTCCGCTCCTTCGCCGACTTACAGCAGTTTCTCACCACCGAGGACGAATCTTCTTCGGACGAGAAAAAAGAGTAAAATTCCTTAGCCTTTGAGCTTTTAGGCGGTAGCAAGCACCAAGGTTCTCTTTGCGCAGAGACGTTCTTGTTATAAAATTGTCGCCTAGGACAAATGTGCTGACGAAATCTTTTAACGACAGGGGAACCATTGATGTCAGACTTCAGTGAACGGTTAGAAAAAGCGATCGAACGTGGTCGTGTTCGGCAGACTTTACAACAAAAAAAGGCCGAAGATGCCAAGCTCAATGCCGAAGAACTCAAAAGTCTACATACCAAGTATCGGCTTGAATTTTCCGAGCAGATTGAAAAGTGCATCAAGGGGATGGTTCAGCACTTTCCGGGATTCCATGTCGAATCGCTCTATGGCGATAAAGGTTGGGGAGCAATCTGCTACCGTGACGATTTTGCGCGGCTAGATGGTGGCCGTCGAGAAGATCTTTACAGTCGTCTCGAAATGGTCATTCGACCCCATTCTGATCTTAATGTTCTCGAGCTTATGAGCAAGGCGACGATTCGTAATAAAGAGTTGTTCAACAGAAACTATTTCGAGAAGCTCGAAGAGGCCTCGCAAGAGACTTTTTCCAGGTATATCAACGCCTGGGTTCTCGAATATGCCGAGCAATACGCTACCTAAATATTGGTCGCTTTATCGACAAATATTATAGCAAGCTTATGGCTACATTTCGTCTTTGTTCTAGCCTTTCGAGTCGGTCTCTGGAGAGTTTTTCTCCTCTTCGACTGCGTTGGTAAGGTACTCAGTCAGTGGCATCGTTTTGCTCTCAATCTTGAGAAGGGGGGCAAACTCTTCAAACTGACGATCGACCTCTTCAAAAAGTTCGGCCAGTGGTCGCACATCGTGAGGGGCCAGTTCTGCGTAGTAACCGGAGAAAAGCTTGTGTTCACTCCAGGTATCTTTGTGGGCAATTGGCAATAATGAAGAGAAGGAGACAGCAATTTGGCCCGGGTCAAGAGGGGTCGTTTCGAGCCATTTTTCCAGATGGACATGACCTTCAATAAGACGTATGAACTCGGCGGGCAGGCTCCAAGATCGCCCTACTTCGGCAGCCGCCTCGGCGTGGTTCCAGCCGAACGCTTCTTGTTCAAGATCGGAAAGTCGGGCGTGGTCGGCGTTACTTGTAGTGATTAGCTGCTCATAGGTATCGCCTAGCTCTTTCGCTAAAATAGGGATAGCCATATCTTGCAGGAGGGCGGCGGCAAAGAAATCTTCGCTATCTTTGGCTCCCAGCTTTTTTCCGAGTTCGCGGGCAAAAAGACCTCTTCGAAGTGAGTCTTGCCATAAACATTTCAGATCAAGGACACCACATTTAGGATTCGGCATGAGGCTAAAAACAGCACTCCAGAGGGCAAAGTTTTTAATCGTTCGCACTCCAACCAGATTGATGGCGAGCTTGATGCTAGAAATTTCACGAGAAAAGCCAAAGTAAGAAGAGTTCACAAAGCGGAGGACTTGACTGGTAAGGCCAGGATCGGCTTCGATTGGAACAGCAAATTCGTTGGGGCCATTGTCGGGGTCTTGCGATAACTCCAGGAGGCTAATGGCACTTTGTGGGAGCGCTGGTAGCTGAACATTCGAGAGGAGGTTTTCTAGTGACTCGACTGATACTGATTTGCTCACGATGACCGATCTCCTTTGGGTTCAATAGTGCTGAAAGTTACGCAAGTGTCCGAAATTTATGAAGATTCTTTTCAAGTCTTTTAGGGCGAATCCGATGCCTGCTATTTGAAGAAGATAAGGGAAGTCTAGTATAGCTTCAAAGGTGAGGGCAAAGAAATTGTAAGTAGTTGGCCCGTTATTTTGAGAAATTTTGGCACTGAATCGCTGTAGTGTTGATTGTAGACAACATGAAGGGGGACGATGTCTTTTTTGGGCAACATCGATCGTTGGCTATGGTGTAGAGGGGGCCTTAGCTCTGGTAGGAACCTTTTGGGTTATGTGGTCATCAATTTTAGAGATGCAGTCTACCAAGTATGGAAAAGTGGCTCTCTTCCCCTAACGGGTCCTCTAAAGCAGATTCATCTTCGAAAAATATCTCCAGGCGAGGGCTAGCAACAGCCCCGAGCCAAGTTCAGGGACGGGCAAAATCTTTCCTTCGACTTTTCAGGTGAGTGTCCCTCCCTCCGTGAACCATATTCGCTAAGATAGGTTTGTATCACCACCGTAAAGGTTTAAGGCTCGCCTTGTGCATCGAGAGGGTTGGCGACCATCTCCAGAGGTTGTGTGAAAGGTGGGGTAGTGTCGTTATGGGACTGCTCTAAGAAAATATTAACGGTCGAGATATTCGGCATGAGGTCGCACCTGGAGTCATCGATATTGTTTCCACGGAGCCCCTGCTCGGCATTTGTCTGCGGCAGCTCCCCTACGATTGCCACCTTCATCCAAAGAGAACTTATCAGGTACATCTCTATCAGGTGGTGCAGGGTTATTAAAGTTTAGGGCTGTTAAAGCATAATAAATTGCTTATGTGTCGGACAGGGTGGCTCGAGGCCGTTCTTTAAAAAGGAAAAAGGACGATATATTTCTTCTATAGGGGAAGTCCCCTCGTTTGTGGAGGTGCTGCTACCTTTGCTTTCACTTTTCAGGGAGAAAGAGGGGAAAAGTCGGTCGAAAAACGGGGAAGAGTCGTCAAAAAGTCGAAAAGTGGGGCAGAATTGTTAAGGAATTGGCAAAAAATGGCCCCTTTTTCTACCCATATCAGGTATTTATTTTTCCCTGATTTGGTTTGTTTTGGGGAAAATAATGGTTTAGAAAGTGTTACCAGACTTTCAGCCATTGCCACAGAACGTCCGAGTCGGTTATAATTGGGACGAGTTGGCCACCTTAGGCGATTCTCCTGCCATTCTGGTGAAATCGTTTGGAAACCAGACCCTGTGGTCGTTTGTGGCTAAACTCGGATGTTTATTGTCAGTAACACTTTAGCACTGATAAGGAGCCGAAAAATGCAGATCACCATTTCAGCACGCCATGGGAACGTTAGCGAAGAGACACAACAAAAAATCACTGAAAAGGTGGGCAAGTTACCCCGATATTTTGATAAAGTAACAGGGATTCAGGTTACGATCGATCTTAGCAAGACCGAATCACCCAAACTTGAGCTTGTCGTATCGGCAGAACATACTGATGAATTTATCGCCTCGTCAGGTGGCGACAATGTGTGGTCGGCGCTCGATAGCGCGATTCACAAAATGGAACAACAGTTAAAAAAACATAAAGAAAAAGTAACAGGACATCGTGCCACTGGTCTGGGTCATATTGAGGTTTCGACAGACGAAATACTCTAGCAGCAGAGGCGGTTGATAGGTTAAAAGTCTCATTGGCCGTTCTTTGTGTGTTATATATGAAAAGCCCAAATAGTTGGCGGCGGTGTCAGCAAGTTGAAAGGAACGATTGAATGAAATTTGCTGATTTTGTAGAACCAGCAGCGATTTGTCCGCAGCTAAAAGCAGGCGACAAAGAGAGTGTCATTTATGAATTGGTACAGTCGCTCGTCGATGCTGGCCAAATCGAAGAGAATGAAAAAGAAGGAATCGTCAGGGCGGTTTTGAAACGTGAAGAACTGGGAAGTACCGGAATTGGCAGGGGGGTTGCGATCCCGCACACCAAACATCCTAGCGTTGAAAAACTCGTTGGAACGGTCGGTGTCAGTGTAGAAGGGGTTGATTTTAAC
>JALCBQ010000112.1 GCA_028066335.1 Pirellulaceae bacterium | reverse complement strand
CTTTACCATCGTCAAGGCGAGGTCGTTTCACTTCCTCTAGAACCTTGCGTAGCAACTCCACAGAGAAAAGTCGTAAATCATGGATATTCAGGTTATTTTGCTTGGCATCGGGATGTTTACCGTTGTTGTTCTGGCATTGGTAACGGTCATCCTATTAGCAAAGTCGGTGTTGGTTCCCAGTGGCGATATTACTATTAGTGTCAATGGGCAAAAAGAGATCACAACAGAGGCGGGTGGCAAGTTGTTAGGCGCACTGGCCGACAACGGCATTTTTGTCTCCTCTGCCTGTGGTGGTGGTGGAACGTGTGCCCAATGTATCGTCAAGGTTGAAGAAGGTGGGGGAGAGATATTAGCGACTGAAACGTCGCATATCACTAAAAAAGAGGCTAAAGAAGGGTGCCGCCTCTCGTGTCAGGTTGCCATTAAACAAGATATGAAAATTGAGGTTCCACCTGAAGTATTCGAAACTAAAAAATGGCATTGCAAGGTCAAATCGAATGACAATGTAGCGACCTTCATCAAAGAACTTGTCATTGATTTACCCGAGGGCGAAGAAGTCGCCTTTAAAGCAGGTGGTTTTATTCAAATTGAATGTCCTCCACACGTTGCAAACTATAAAGATTTCGACATTGGTGAAGAGTATCGAGAAGATTGGGATCAATACAACGTCTGGCAGTATGTCTCCAAGGTTGATGAGCCTGTTGTTCGTGCCTACTCAATGGCAAACTACCCTGGTGAAAAAGGGATTATCAAGCTCAATATTCGAGTCGCCTCACCACCACCACGAGCCCCGGAGGGGACCCCACCAGGAAAGATGTCTTCGTATATCTTTAGTCTAAAGCCGGGTGACGACGTGACAATTTCAGGCCCCTACGGCGAGTTCTTTATTCAAGATACCAAAGCCGAAATGGTCTACATTGGTGGTGGAGCCGGTATGGCCCCCTTACGAAGCCACCTCTTTGAACTTTTCAAAGGGCAAAAAACGGATCGTAAGGTCTCTTACTGGTATGGTGGCCGAAGTTTACGAGAGCTATTTTACCAAGACGAATTTGAAGCGATTGAAAAAGAGTTTCCTAATTTCAAGTTCAACGTCGCTCTCTCTGAACCAGCACCCGAAGATAACTGGACAGGCCACCAGGGATTTATCCACCAGGTTCTCCTTGAAAACTATCTTAAAGATCATCCAGCACCCGAAGATATTGAGTATTATATCTGTGGCCCACCAATGATGAATTCGGCAGTATTTGCAATGCTCGACGAATTAGGGGTCGAAAAAGAGAATATCTTCTTCGATGACTTCGGGTAGACGACGGGTATAAACCGTTGCTTAAGAACGAGTTATTGAGAAAAGACTATGAATACCAAGGCCAGACCGATATTAAGGCATACCGAGCCAAAAAGTGGTCTGGCCTTTTTCGTCTTCTTTATTTTTCTATTTGTCGCCACTCTATTTTCAGCGACTGGGTGTAGGAATAGCCATCAACCTCAGCCACCTCAACAGTCAAAAAAAGTTGTGAGTATTAGTGGCAAAACAATGGGAACGACCTACTCTATTTTGGTCGTTAGCGACACAGAATCTTCAGTCACAAAAAAGCTGCAATCCCTTGTTGATAAACGGCTTGAAGCGATCAATCAAAAGATGTCCTCCTATGTTGTCACTTCTGAAATCAGCAGATTTAGTCATACCGAAGATACTTCCTGGCAGGATGTCTCTTCAGAAACATTGGAGGTTTTAGAGGAGGCGCAAAAAATCAGCCGTCAAAGTGATGGGACATTTGACGTAACGGTTGGGCCACTGGTTAATCTTTGGAATTTTGGGCCTGGGGCAAAAGAGACGTTTACTCCTCCAGACCAAATCGTTATTTCAAAAGCACTTACAAATATTGGCTTTGAAAAACTCGAACTCAATCTCGAAAAGGGGCAAATTCGTAAGAGTCGACCTGCCCTCAAAGTTAACCTTTCTGCAATTGCGAAGGGGTACGCTGTCGACCAAATTGGTGATCTCCTCATTGAGCATAATTATCCCAATTTTATGGTCGAAATAGGGGGGGAAATTTTAACCCACGGTCAGAAGCCTGGAAAAAAAGATTGGGTTATTGGTGTCCAAAACCCAGGGGTGTCGTCGGGCAGCGATTTAATGAAGGTTAACCTAAGTGGTTTAGCTGTAGCAACTTCTGGCGGATATAATAACTACTTTGAATACAAAGGCCAAAAATATTCTCATACGATTAATCCTAAAGATGGATGGCCTGTAACCCATCGATTAGACTCGGTAACAGTCTTTGCAGAGAGTTGTATGAGAGCAGATGGCCTCGCGACCGCTTTGATGGTCATGGGGGAAAAGGTCGGTCTGGCTTTTGCGGAAGAAGAGAAAATCGCGGCAATATTTCTTTTTACCGATGCCGAGGGTAAGAAGAAAGTAGAGTTTTCCTCGTCGGTGAAAACGGTTCTTCTCAAGGAATGAAAGTCGTAATTCTAATACTCATAACGATTTGTGTCTTTACCATTGCGGTGTTTTCGATGATGGTGGGGGTTCTACTTAGCAATCGGGAAATCAAGGGTTCTTGTGGCGGGATTGCGGGCATCAAAGAGAAGACAGGAAATGGACTTTGTGAGTCGTGTGAAACGCCTAAAGAGGATTGTCAGAATAGGAGCTTTGCAAAGGATGGCCAGGGGTAGCCGTGGCGTTAGTTTTTAGTTTTAACCAGCTATTTTGGGTCTCTCTGTTAGCCTAATCTAGGTAGAAAAATGGCCCCATTTTCGCCAGTTTTTGGCCTCTTTTGGCCAAAAATTGCCCCTCTCTTCTCCACTTTACCCCGAGTTTTGGGAGTTTGAGTCTAGTAATTCTCGATACTCGTAAGCAGTAGCTATTTTCTAGTTCTTTCATGGCATTTGGGAACATCCCATTCGGAAAAGATGAGGAGGCCAGCAAGACCAGCAAGACATTTCAACCTAGGCGACTCTCCTTTCTTCCGTTGAAAGAAATACGGTACAACATTGCAACATTTTATCTCCACGACATCCACACCTGGCTCAACGTCAGAAATAGTCTTGTCGGTGATAAGTTATTCGCTTTTTTCGATAATCAAAGAGCTACGGTGGAAAGAAGCAGAACGCTGAAAGAGAGTCTCATCTTAGCAGAAAGTCGGCCGTTTATGGTAAATTAAAAGGTCGTCGTAGTTGCAGCCAAAAGAACCCTCAAAGCACCGAGACAACAGCTAACCCTCATGAGAAGTGGGCGATGCAGGACTCGAACCTGCGACATCATGCTTGTAAGGCATGCGCTCTAGCCAACTGAGCTAATCGCCCTTTAAAATTCTCGGTCTTCTATACTCGGTCTTTTATAATTGTGGGGAGAAGGTCCTGCAAAACAGGTAGAAAACCATTAGAAGAGACCCTTATCGTAGGCTCAGACGTTGGTTCTGTCAATTGGGTATCTCCCTCTTCATGCGACTTTTTGGGAAGGCTGTTTTCCGACTCCTCCCATTTGTTAAAAATGAGGAGTGCTATCCTGGAAAGAGTCCCTTATGCCCCCTTGAAACCCGAAACCAAAGGCTCGATAATAGGTGAAGTTTTCTACTTATTTACTCATCGGTAATGATAGCGAAAACGGTTAAAGACATTCGATCAAGTGTACTTTGGTAATGATTTTGTAACCAATCATATAAAGGTAACTTCCTATGGCAGTTCTTGTAGCCCAGCCGGCTCCTTCATTTAAAGCACAGGCTGTTACAGCCAACGGTCTTTTCGAAGAGATCTCTCTCGAAGATTATCGTGGTAAATACGTATTACTCTTTTTCTATCCTTTGGACTTTACTTTCGTTTGTCCAACAGAGATTATCGCCTTTTCTGATCGTATTAGCGAGTTCGAAAAACTCGGTGTTCAAGTTTTGGGCGTCTCTGTTGACAGCCATTTTTCACATCTTGCTTGGAGAAATACCAAACGCAGTGAAGGTGGTATTGGAGAAATCCGTTACCCACTTATTGCCGACATGGGCAAAACAATTGCAAAAGATTACGACGTCCTGCTCGGTGATGCTGGTATTGCCCTCCGTGGTACCTTTTTGATTGACAAAGAAGGGATCGTCCGCCACCAGGTCGTCAACGACCTCCCTCTCGGTCGTAGTGTCGATGAAGCACTTCGCATGGTTTCAGCGCTCCAGTTTTTCGAAAAAAATGGCGAAGTTTGCCCAGCCGACTGGTCAGAAGGAAAGCGAACAATCAATCCTGGTGTTGAGGAAAGTAAAGAGTTCTTCAACGCCGAGTACAGTGGCTAAAACGACGCTAGATGGTTCGGTACATCCCTCCTTCAACGTAGTAACAACCCAAAATCTTCAAAGGCACGTCCAAAATGGTCGTGCCTTTTTGCTATGTTTACAGGTACGGCGTTCTGCCTTCATGGTCGATTGACTTCAAAAAGAACGTCAAGGTGGAAGTCTTGAATCTCTAGAGAACCATACGATTGTTTGTGATCGGAACAACCCGCACTCGTGATTTTACAAGAGTTATGTGCTTCGAAAAAATCGAAATCGAGTGATATTGTTGTGATAGCCGAATTCGACGACGGGTACCCCGAGCGACCTGCGTCGAAAGTAGAAAAGTCGATTTTATCAAAGATGACTGCACAAAAATTTCTGCACTTGAAAAGTCGGGGGTTCACCGGGCAAAAGTCTATGTTCTCCTTGCTGATAGTACCATAATTGTAGCTCGCAAGATGTCGACGCTAGGATAATTTTGGGCGCTTTAACCGTTGAAAAACTCAACGAGAGTGTCTACACTTGTGCTGAATTGAATGAGCGGGAATACGGTTCGCACCTGACGATGGGCCATGTGAACGACTATGTCGTTAGTGGTGAATACGGTGCCTATTTGTTGGCAAATGCGGCAAGGGGCTTATTGAAGTCTATGTGAATTATTGACATGTCGGCAAGGGAACGAATTTTACAGCCTTGTCATTCCCGAGAGCTGGGTCGGTCGTCCCTTTATTGATCTTTTTGTTGAAATGAAAAAAGAAAAGAACGTTACCCTTATCGCTGTTGAGTCACAGTCGGGTAAAATGGAGACCAATCCAGACGACTATCGATTTGAGGCAAACGACAAAGTCATTTACCTTGCCGAGAAAGAGATGAAATTTTAAGAACCTTTTCATAAAGTAGACAACTGACGATGGCACCGATGACAGCGAGTGGTTCTCTGTGGGATTTGATCGTTTTTTATCCGACCCTTTGGTGGAATTATTTATTGGGTAAGGTATTGCGATTGCGCCCTTGGTATACCGAAATTGACGATGTCGTTATCTTGGGCGCTTACCCGATCGCCAGCGATATCATAGAGCTGAAAAAGAAGGGGCTTACCGGTGTCATTAACATGTGTAAAGAATGTACCGGGCCGGTCGAATGTTATACAAAAGAGGAGATTGAAACGCTTCATCTGGCGACTGTTGATTTCGAGCCGCCGACCTTCGAGGCGTGCCTTCAAGGGGTCGCTTTTTTAGAAAAACATGCCCAGCAGGGGGGGCGGGTCTATGTCCACTGTAAAGCGGGGCGGGGCCGTAGCGCCACGATTGTCCTTTGTTGGCTTATGAAAAAAGAAGGGATCTCACCCGAAGAGGGGCAGGCCCTCCTTCTGAAAAAAAGAGGGCATGTAAACACCCACCTGGCCAAACGCAAAGCAGTCCTCGAATTTTACCAGAAAGAAGCTACCACCCAGTAAGTTCGCCGATCATCTTGAAAACCGGCTCTTTATCCCTTGTTTATGTGTAAATATAGACCGAGCGCCCCGGTTAAAGCCTGCCAGCTACACAGCAATACGGTTCCAACAGCCTTTCTTTTCTTAAAGACCTTGTGAAGTCGTTAGTTCTTCTTTTCGACCTTATCTGTGTCAGTATTCTCAGATTGTGAAGGTCCCTTCTCTGCTGCCATTTCTTTGAGAGCCTGTTGATCATCAAGCAGGCCAAGACGATAACAGGCCGCCTCGGTTGCGTTTCGAACGAGGAGAAGGTCTTTATAGAGGCAGAGTGTGTTCCATGTTTTACCGGTAAGGGCAGGGGCCTCACCGAGTTCGCGAAACTTTTTGGGGTTTGCCTCGACCAGATGAAGATTCCCCTCTTCGCTAAGGACTAAAATATGTTCGCCGACCAGAAGGATTTGGCCATGTTTGTATCGACCACGTTTCCACATCCGTTTTCCCTCGCGAAGGTCGACACATTCTAAAATCCCATCGGAGAGATGGTACGAATAGTCACCTGAGATAGCGACATTTGTAAATTTCGTTTTGAGAAGGCTTGGCTTATTCCATAGCTCGTTGGGGACCCAAGAACCATCATCCTTTTTTTGAATTTCCCAAAGTGCGCTACCTTGACCATAGCTTTTGCTAATTAAAACGGTGTTGGGGCCAATCTGCCTTGTGTCAGAGCAGCTTGCTGCACCATTGGATTGTCCTGCCCAGGGAAACAACCATAGCTCCTTACCAGTTTCCAGATCGTGGCCAGCAACGGTTGATTCGTTTGTTATTAAAATTTGCTGAACTCCGTCGATCGTTGCTAATTGAGGAGAGGCGTAGCTGGCTTGTTCCTTGCCCCCTTCCCAGAGAAGCTCACCCGTCTCAAAATGAAAAGCGGCGAGAGAGACTCTTTTTTCCAATGAGCCACCGACGGGCACGATAATTTTATCTCCAATAGCCAATGGTGAGGCAGAACGGCCCCAACTAATGGCAACCTGATCTTCGGCATACGTTCCACTATATTCTTTAACAAGATCAAATTGCCATAACAATTTGCCTGTAAAGCGATCGACACATAGAAGGTCCCCTTCGGCACCGAGCGAGTAGACTCTGTCACGATAGATCGTTGGTGTAGACCGTGGCCCCAGTCCACCCAATACATTGTAGTGTTCCGCTTCGGTTGTGAGCTTCCAGATGAGTTTACCTGAGGAAATTTCGTAACAGGTTAGCCATTCTTGAGATTCTCTCTGCTCAAGGGTATAGGCATAACCGCCGACGGCTGAAAAGCCAGACCAGCCGGCACCAATCGGTTGTCGCCAAACGAGCTGGGGTGGGTACTTTTCCCAGTCACTTTGAAGGTCGATATTTTTTATGGTGGCGTTTCGGTCAGGTCCTAGAAACTGTGTAAAATCGTATTCCGTGGGATAGGCATTCGGTGATTGAGGGTCAGTTGTCTCTTGTTTTGTCGGTGGAGAGGGAGCCGCCGTTAAACGCAAGGTAAAGAGAGGGAGGAGATCACCAGTAAAACCGACAAAACGGAAGAGTGAAAAGAAGAGCAAAATACCGACAATCGGTACCGCAGCGACAACAAGTTTGTTGCGACCTTTTACCCGCCATAAAAAATAACCAAAGTGGAACAGGCCAAGGAAAAAGCCACCCAAGATCATCGCGACATTCACATAGCCATGGTCGATCTCGGCTTGAAATATCCAGAGGAAAGCGACGATGGAAACATAAAGGATTGTAAGAGCCCATAAGGCGAAAAATAACATTGAGGTTTTAGTCTTCATGAAAATCGATCCGTTTAGCCCAAGTGGACACCTGTCTGAGTGTTGAGAAATAGAAGGGTCTAGTTTGTTTTAATATTAAGTGGTCTCTGGAACTGGGAAGGATTCAGGAGAAAAGTTTGCAGATGTCGAGTCGACCAGAGGTACCACTTTTTTGTTTCTTTCTAAAAGGAGATAGGCAGAAGGGATAAATATGAGAGCCATAAGAGTCGCGCCGGTAACTCCACCAGCGATAATTGTTGCTAATGGCGTCCAAAAAGAGCCGCCGGTAAGGATTAGTGGTAAAAACCCAAAAATGGTCGTAAAGGTCGTCGCCAGTACGTGACGTGTTGCTTTTAGAACGACCCGAATAACTGCCGATTGATTGCCTATCTTTGCTTGGGGATCCCCTCTTAATGCAGCGAGTACGACGATTGCGTCATTAATGGCAACCCCTATAAGCCCCATCGTACCAACAATCGCCATAAATCCAAAGGGAAACCCAAAGACCCACAACGCACCAAGGCCAAGGCCAATAGCACTAACGGCAATCACCGCAATAAGAGCTGCTAAACGGAAGGAGCCAAACGAAAGGACGAGTGTTGCTGCCATCATAACCATCAGGGGTAATACACTCGACATTAAGTTTCCGACGGCACCGTCCCGTTGTTCTGCTTCACCACCCATTTCAAATGAGTACCCTTTAGGGAGCTCAAACCCGGAAGAGTCGAGTCGCTCAAGAAAATCGGCCTGAACGGTCGCCGGCAAGACACCAGCGGTAATAAACGATTGAACTAAATTAACACGTCGGCCGTTATTTCTCCAAATCACTGATGCCTTTGGCATAAGGGTCGCCTCCCCTAACGTGGTAAGGGGGATTGACCCTAGTGAATATCGATTGGAAGTCTCTTTT
>JALCBQ010000111.1 GCA_028066335.1 Pirellulaceae bacterium | reverse complement strand
GGGTACATCTGGTGATAACAGTCAAAGACATATTTCTGCTGGGCTTCTATTGTATTTTTATCAAGCTGAAGCCCTTGTACGCCGTTGAGCGACTGCCAAAGTCGAATGGTAGACGGAACAACACTGTAGGGGCTACGGGTAATATGGATAAACTTGGCATTAGGGTAAAGCTCACGCAAAATTGCTACACGCCCAGTGTGGGGTGGCGATTTGAGAAGGATCTGTTTTTTAGAGGTGTAGGTTAACGTTTTGATAAACCGATCGAGCCCCTCTTTCCATTCGTTACGCCGTTCGGTAGAGAGGTTTTCAAGGTTCAAATAGTCAAGGTATTGCTCAGTATCATTGGGGTAGCCAGTCCGAAGGTAAGTCGAAGGAAGGCCCATGTTCATAAGGGCAAACTCATCTTCTTGAGGGCGTTTCCAGCCAGTCGCCATATTATCCATAGGTCTTTTACTAGGAAGGGTGTACCAGAATATTTTGGTAATGGCAGATTGGGTAAGAAGAAAATGGTGAGGGACAAAACATTCGTAGGTCGTCGGAGAGCGAAATTGTGTATCAAGGTCGAGTAACTCATGGAGCAGGGTCGTCCCGCTGCGCCAGTGCCCAATGATGAAAACAACGGGCTTTTCCACGGCTGTCGAGGCAATCGCCTTGCCATGGATACTTTGCTCAAGGCGATAAAAAATTGAATTAAAGAGGGAAAAATTACTAATCGCAAAAGCCATTGGCACACGAAAAGGATGGACCGAGAAACGGTGAGAGGCGAGCATTTTTAGCCATGTGCCGGCCCTCATTCCGTGCCAGAATCGGGGCGCATACCAAGGATAAGGGTGGAATTTTGCCTTCGGTATCTGAGCCGTCTTGGGGCGATCTTGGTCGGTCACGGTCGAGAGACTTTCAGAAAAAAGGCCCCATAGGTGCCATGTGGTTGAAATAGTGCTCTACATTATGGGGCGAAGGTCGCCGGTTGTCTACCTCTAGCTTGGGGTTTGTTCTGCCGGTTGATCATGAAGAGGGGTTCGGCCATGTTGCTAGCGAGGTTGTTGCTTAAAAAGTGAGGGCCTGAGGTTCCAGCAAGCTCTCTTTCTTCGGAAAGAAAAGGGCAAGAACGAGGCATGGGGTATGAAATCGATCTGGACAGAAGGGGTGAAATCCAGTACTTTTCGGGACCTTGCCAACTTGGGCATGAGGCTTGGGGCTTAGCCACTCCTGTTTTCCTATGCAGATTTGTCGTTGATGTTAGCGTACCTTAATAAAGCTAAAGATTTCATACTACCGATTGGTATCGTTACGAGCCTGTTTGTAATTTTGGTACCATTACCGTCTATGGTTATGGACCTCATGCTTTCGGCTAATATCACGGTCGCTGTCGTCGTTTTACTCACGACGATTTATGTAAAGACACCCCTCGAGTTCAATATATTTCCTTCTCTCCTTTTGGCGACAACACTTGGTCGGCTCGTCCTCAATGTCGCCTCGACACGACTTATTTTGACAAAAGCTCCTGATAATGGGATGGAAGCAGCCGGAGGTGTTATCCAGACCTTTGGGGAGTTTGTCGCCGGTGATCAGATTATTGTTGGCCTTATTATCTTTGTGATTATCGTTGTTATTCAGTTTATGGTGATTACCAAGGGAGCGACCCGTATTAGTGAAGTCGCTGCCCGCTTTGCACTCGATGGTATGCCAGGTAAACAGATGGCCATCGATGCCGACTTAAATGCTGGTATTATCGATGAGAAGCAGGCCCAGCAACGCCGTGAGGCGATTACTCAAGAGGCCGACTTTTATGGTGCCATGGATGGTGCAAGTAAATTTGTACGTGGTGATGCCATTGCTGGCATTATTATTACCTGCATTAATGTTGTTGGTGGGTTGGTGATCGGCTCCATTGCCGGTATGGGTATTGAAGAGTCAGCGACGGTTTTCACACAGCTAACAATCGGTGATGGCCTTGTTAGCCAGATTCCCGCATTTTTAATTTCGTTAGCGGCCGCTTTGTTAACAACGCGAAGTGCTAAATCAGCAAATATGCCTTCCGAGTTTTTGGGGCAACTCTTTTCTCAACCATCGGCCCTTTTTGTTGCGGCCGGTTTTGTGGGGCTTTTGTCTCTTACGAACTTGCCACCTATTCCACTCTTGTCCCTTGGTGGAGGGTGTGTCGGACTGGCACTTATGGTTTCTAAAAAGACAAAAGAAGAGGAAAAGGTCGCCGCTGCAGAAGAGGCTTTGGAGGCTCAGGAAGCACAAAAACCGCCCGAAGAACGTATCGAAGATTTTCTTACCGTCGATCCAATGGAGATGGAGATCGGAGTCGGGCTTGTTCGGTTGGCAGATCCCAATCGGGGGGGCGATCTTTTGCCGAGAATTACAGGTGTTCGAAAAGAGATTGCTGGTCGCATTGGGGTGATTCTTCCCAAGGTCCGTATTCGGGATAACATGAAGTTGGGAGAGAATGAGTACCAAATTAAAATTTCGAACAATCCTGTCGCAACAGGGATCGTTTATCCTGGAATGATGTTGGCTATGGATTCGGGGTCAGTGACGGGAGATTTGCCAGGAGAAGCGACCCAAGACCCTGCTTTTGGGCAGCCGGCGGTATGGATTGAACCAGGGCTCCGTGAAAGGGCTGAAATGCTTAGTTATACACCTGTTGAACCGACGGCGGTCTTGGCGACTCATTTGCACGAAGTCTCAAAACGACATGCTGATGAACTTTTAACTCGCGACGCTACACAACATCTTCTAGATGAACTCAAAGAGACGACACCTGCCGTCGTTGAAGAGCTGGTTCCCGGGATCATGAAGCTCAGCGAGGTACAACAAGCCTTGCAGGAACTTCTACGGGAAGAGGTCTCCATTCGGCAGCTTGGGACTATTTTAGAAGCGATGGGGGACTTTGCCCCAAGGACAAAAGAGAATCCGGCCTTGTTGACAGAACTTGTGAGGACCCGCCTCGCTCGGACGATTTGTACCCAATACCGTGATAGTGAAAATCGTATGCGGGTCGTTATGATCGATCCTGCTATGGAAGACCGACTAGCTAGCGGGATTGCGAATCGTGAACAGGGCGGGATGTTTATTCATATGCATCAGCAGGCGATTGAAAAAACGTGTCAGGCAATTAGAGAGGGTATTGAAAAACTTGTTCGAGCAGGGTATCCACCCGTCGTTTTGGTCAATCCCCAAATTCGCCTAGGTCTTAAAAAGTTGACGATGGGATCATTACCAAATCTGATTGTCCTAAGCCACAACGAAATAACTCGCGACACGGTTATCGAGTCGGTCGCTGTTATCAATGAAGTTAATGAGTAGAGTGTAGAGGGTAAAAAATGGAAACAAAGGTATATACAGTTAAAACCATCCAAGAGGCAATGAAGCTCATTCGGACCGAGCTGGGCGAAGAGGCTGTCGTTTTGCATACTCGTCAGGTAACGGGCAGCCGCCTTCTTGAGAAAGTCATCGGTAAGAAATACCTTGAGGTAACAGCGGCCATCGATGTCGAGGTGCCAAAACGTCTTTCAGAAGAGATGTTCAGTGCGGAGCCATCGTGGGAACAAAGTTTACAGAGCGACTTTGAAAATGGAAACTCCTTTGAAATTGAGGAAAGTGAAGAGGGTCGGCTTTCACTTTTTTCAGACTATAGAGAGACAAATACCACCGATCCTCAAAGTAGCCTTGGCTATGAGGATCAGGAAGAAGATGTTAGGGGTGCAGGCAGTCGGTATGATAAGGGGCAGGGTGAAGATTTTCTCGAAAACCAAAGAGATACAGTTTCGTTCCGACGACATGAAGAGAGCTTTTCTGTTGAGAGGCAGGCAGGGGAGGGAGGGGCCCCCTACGAGCGGTTAGAGGCGATCGTTTCGTCGAGTGGTCGTATCGATGAACCGTTTACAAAAGGGGTTTTTGAAGTCTATTCACATTTAATTGATCAAGAGATCGACCCAGATGTCGCCCGTTCGCTCATTGAAGGGCTCCAGGAGAGAGAGGGCCAGGAGGTTTATGAGGAGCTATTTCAAAAAGTCCGTCAGGGCCTTGAGGTGACTGGCCCGATCGCAACGACCCCCGGTCGTCAACGGATTGTCGCTTTAGTGGGGACGACTGGTGTCGGTAAGACGACAACCATTGCCAAGCTGGCAGCCGACTATCGTTTACGAAAAAAATACCGTGTTGGCCTTATTACCGTCGACACCTACCGAATTGCAGCGGTCGACCAGCTGAGAACCTATGCGGAAATTATTGATTTACCGATGGAGGTCGTTTCGACACCCAAAGAGATGCGGCAAGCGATTGATCGTCTTTCAGGACTTGATTTAATCTTTTTGGATACAGCAGGGCGGTCACCGCAAGATGCTCTACAGTTACAGGAGTTACGAAGTATGTTGCTTGAAGCGCGTGCCGACGAGGTTCAGCTAGTTCTTTCAAGCGTGACAAGCTCGCAAAATATCCGTAAATCGATCGAACAATTTTCGTCGGTCGGGGTGACCTCGTTGTTGTTAACAAAACTAGATGAGGCTTTTCAGGTCGGACACCTCCTTGGAGTTTTACAAGAACATTCACTGCCAGTTAGTTATCTGACAACGGGGCAAAATGTCCCCGATGATATTGAGGTTGCCAGGCAGGGCGAGTTAGCAAAGCGATTGTTAGGACTTTCTACGCCGGTCGGTTAGTGGGTCGTAAGAAGCAAAAGTATAGTAAGGAATGGTACGAATTATGGATGATCAAGCAGCAGCCCTTCGGGCATTGGCTGGCCGTTTTACAGCCGGTGGAGTGACTCTAGAAAGTTCAGGAGGTCTGCGACGGGTTGTTCTGGGGGGTGGCGCGGTCGCCTCGGGGACGACGACGGTCGCTTTGGGACTCGCTTACTTGTTGAGCAAGCAGGGTCAAAAGGTGTTATTGGTCGATGCAACAGGGCGGCGAGGAGATTTGGTCCGGTTGTGTAATTTGGATGAACGCCGTTTTCTCAGAGGACAGGAGAGTGGTAACAACAAAAACGAGTGGCGGCAGAAAATTTCAACGGTTGAAGAAAATTTGGATTTCTTATTATTAGAAGGACGTGAAAAATTAGAGCCTGTGTGGCAAGAAAATGGTCTTGTTCAAATGAAACGATTGGCAAATGAATACGACTCGCTATTGGTCGATGTTGGGGAGAGCAAAGGAGGAATACCTGCATTTTGGGGTCGTTGGAGTGATTGGACCCTCTTTACATGTTTGCCAAAGAACAAAGATTTGATCGATCTTTATGCAAAAATAAAGCTCTTGCTTTCAGTGAAAAGATCATCTAAGATTGCAACGCTTTTCAATCAAGTCTGTCAGGAGAATGTCGCCGAATTGCAAGGAAGGCTCAATCATTCGTGTCTCCACTTTTTGGGATTTGCTCCTGAAGGGCTTGGTGGTTTAAGCTGGGATCAGACGGTTTCCCGTTCGTCCCGTCTGCGGGTTCCCTATGTAGTTGCCGAGCCAGAAGGTCTGGTCACTCAGGAACTTGATGAATCGTTGCGTCGTTGGCTTCTTCTGGCAGGAGAGAAGCCCCTTGATAAAGCGAAGAGCGCTACGCTGAAAATTGCCTAGAAAGTTTCCTGTTTTATCTAACTGGGACTTTAGAGCGAGTTTTAAAGAAAAATAGAAAAGGAGTCAGTTTTCCGCTAAATATACCTCAACGATGAGCCGATAAAACATGAGCCCATCGTATGCCCAAAAATAAATTAAGGGTAGTTTATATTTGGATGTTCACTTTGAGGGAGTTTCTTTGTGGGCAAACATTATGCGGGTATATTAGGGATTATCGCCTTCTTGCTTGCCTTGCTAAGAGGAATTTTGGCAGGGAGCAGGGTCGAGACAACTTTGGTTGTCGCCTGTGCGTGTATGTTCATTTTTTCATTGATTGGATTGATCGTTGGTAATATTGCCTACTCAACGGTGAATGGTTCAATGGAAAAAGTGTTCGAAAAAGAACTTGCTGCCCTAGGGGGTAGTCGGGGTTCTTCGGATACAGTTGACAACACCGACGACACTTCGGAGGTCGAAGAGTCGATGGTGTAGAGAAAAACAACTTGTTAGACAATAGTAGGGTGAACTCGGATGGTAATGGTTTGTGAGAGCTAAGTTTTTCTGTTTTTGCTGAACTGGTATTCGGCGAAGATCTCACAATGCGAAACAAGCATTACCAATCCGTTGTAAAGATAATCAATCATGGAGGATTGTATGGCCACGACGGTTGCTTCTAGCATTGACGTTGCTAAGGTATGGCTTGCTTATAAAGCTGACCCGACAAACAATGAGCTACGAAATCAATTAGTAGAACGCTTTATGCCCTTAGTCCGTTACAACGGAGAACGTATCTGGGCGCGTCTTCCTGATGGGGTCGAACTTGATGACCTTATTTCTGCTGGAATTTTTGGTCTCATGGATGCAATTGACGCCTACGACTTAACCCGTGGGGTAAAGTTCGAGACCTATTGTGTCCCCCGTATTCGTGGGGCAATGCTTGACGAATTAAGGACCATGGACTGGGTACCACGACTCGTCCGTTCAAAGGCTTCAAAACTCAATGAAGCGACAAAACAACTCGAGGCCAAATATGGTCGTGCCCCGACCGAAATTGAGCTCGCCGAGAAAATGGAGCTTTCTGTCGCTGAAATCGAAAAAATGATCTCCGACGCCAATGCTGTCGGCTTGGTCAGTCTGAATAAAAAATGGTACGAAACCGACAGTTACAAAGATGTCCGCGAGATCGATGTCTTAGAAGATAAACGAAGTGAAGACCCGACACGGCGGGTTCAAAAAAATGACCTTATGCGTTTAGTTACCAAAGGGCTCAGCCGGAATGAACGGCTTATTATTATCCTGTATTACTACGAAGAGCTAACGATGAAAGAGATCGGGGCAACCCTTGATCTTAGTGAAAGTCGTGTCAGCCAAATGCATAGTTGTATCGTTCAACGCCTAAAGACTCAGCTAGGTCAACGTCGACCCGAGTTCAGCAAAACGGTCCTCTAGTTTTGCCTCAATACTTCCAAACATTATTGTTATCAATGACATCTCCAAAGAAAGACCTTGCCATTGGCAAGGTCTTTCTTTGGTATGGTTCTTCCTAAACTCTGGGGTTACCGTTTACAACATAATTGTAAGTGTCTTCAAATCGATACACTTTCAGGTTGCAAAGTCGCTACAACCCTCTTTCATTCTTAAAAAGGCTTGGTCGGTTCTGAGGCCATTAGGGGTGAAATCTTCTCCTTTTTCCCTATATCCTCATTTTTCTTGTCGATTCCTAGGATATGGAACTATTGGCACACTAGTTGCGTTTAGTAGGGATAACAGAGCCTTAGGCTCTTAAAGGGAGTTGTCCTATTTTCTACAAGGAGGAATCGTAATGATCAAACAATTTACACAACAACTTGTCAGTGCTTTTTATGTCTCACTTGAACTAGCCGGCTTTGCAGGGGTCCTTTATTTGTTATGGGGCCAAAATATTGTTGGATAAAAACTGCTCACCGTTGTGAAACCAACAGATGTTACAAGTCAGAACCTTTTGGGTAAATTTTACCGAGACTAAAAAATTGTCTCTTTCTTGACACGCAAAGAGAGGAGTTTCTTTCCGCTCACTCAAAAATAGAGTATATTCGTGGGGAGAGGTTACTTTGGGGAGCCTCATGTTTCGGGGGGTCGTCTTTGGGCTTTGGTACCGTTTTTTTGCGGCATTCATCCGCTTGAGGTCGACTATTTAGGCAGCAATTTGAATAGTTTACAGGGTCATGTGTTAATTTCTTCTCCGCACATGAACGATGACAATTTTGCAAGAACGGTCGTCTTGTTGTTACAACATGATGCGCATGGTGCCATGGGAGTTGTCATCAACCGGCTGAGTGAAAGGAATATTGATTCGCTCTGGCGAGATATCTTTTCTAAAGAGATTCAGGAGGTGCCACCTCTTTACCTCGGTGGTCCCGTCCAGGGGCCTCCGATCGCCCTGCATGACGACTCCTCTTCTGATGTTACCGGAAGTGTCGAAGTCGTCCCTGGTGTTTATGTTGCAACGAATCTTGAGCAACTACAACAAATTGTGTTGGAGAACGAGGCCTCGGTCCGTATCTATCTGGGATGTGCCAGTTGGGCCGAAGGGCAGCTAGAAGCAGAAATTAGCTATGGTGGTTGGTATGTTGCTCCAGCGACCCATGAGGTCGTCTTTTACCATGAAGACTCAATCTGGCGGCGGGTCGTCCAGCTAGTCGGTGATCAACTTCTTTCGCACGTCATTGGTAAAGATGAAAACCAGAAAGATTTTGACCCTTCTCTGAACTGACCACTCTCTTGTGGTAACTCTTTTGTTGCTAAGACTTGTTTTAGGGCCTTTTTCAAGGTTTCTCTTTACGGAATTGCTTTAGCGATAAGAAATATATTGTATATTTACAGACAATGTTGGGTACATCGCTCGAGATAAGCTTCTTACTCTCTAGCCGTCTATAAGTGGCGAAAAGCGGGTAAGGTGAGCCAAACGGGAAAATAGCAAATAGGAAGAGATAGCCGGATATGACACAGTACGAATACGATGTAATCGTTATCGGCTCGGGCCCTGGAGGTGAAGGAGCCGCTATCCAAGCCTGTAAGGGGGGAAAAAAGGTCGCTGTTGTTGAACGACATCATCAGATTGGTGGAGGGTGTACTCATTGGGGAACCATTCCTA
>JALCBQ010000110.1 GCA_028066335.1 Pirellulaceae bacterium | reverse complement strand
GCAGGTTGTTGAACTCAGAATTTTCCTCTGTTACTTTTAGCGCTTCCAAAATCTTCAAGCCAAAGAACCTTGATGGGCTAATATCATTAGCCTGTCCCTCTGGCATCCCGGCTTCTGCTTTTTCGTTTGTCGATCCAGCAACGTCATTACTTAGGTAGCCAGTCACCTTACCTGTGTAAAAACAAAGATCTAGTAGTACCATCGACCAGCGACGGTCGCCCTCACGCCATCCTTTGCGAATAAAGTCTAGTACCCCATTTAGGTCATTGCAAACTGTGTCACCAGATGATGAACAGGCGGGCTCTTGGCCACGGATAAAAACGGCTTCTGCTACCGGGTTGGGGACTTTATCTTTCGGCACAACAGGAGTGTCGGGGAGGAATGAATCGGTTACGTCCCGTAATTTTAAATTGATGCAAAGGTTTTCTCGATCTTCGTTACTACCACTGGGCAAATACCGGCCGAACAAGTCATCTACGATCAAAATTAGAGGCAAGTTAGTCATATTAGGTTTCTATTGATCTGTATAGAATACTCGGTATGGAAAATTCTCGAATACGGTCGCTAGTTTTTGGCAACATCGTTGGAACTCAATTAGCTGTTCCCTGCAACAAACAAGGGGGAGGGGCACTTCTTTATCGGAATGATTTTCCAAGCAGTAGCACAAATTGTTATAGGCCTGTGAGGCGGCAAACAAGCTCTCGCGAGAAGTCGCAACCAAGTCACCTACCCCGACCCGCGATCGCCACGACACATGTACCACCTGCCGCAACCAATCTCGATGCGAACTCTGACACAATGGTTCACTCTCAAGGTAAACACTCGGTGACATTGCCATCTCGAACGAGTCGATCAGTTTCCTCGCCGTTTCTTCCCCTTCTCGCCAATCCCGAATTCCACCACTAATGAAACGTTCCACATATTCTTCATCTTGAATTTCGCCTTCAGCGGTACTCACTAACCGCTCAAGTGAGAGCAAAAATTTATTTTTCAGCCAGTCGTGATTAAATCGGTTCCGCCTTGCCTGCCAATCCCTGCTCCTTGTCATGTTAACCCTCACATTCCATTGACTTTAGTTTTGAGTTCAATTCAGTAAATGCTTTTGCAACAAGCTCAACCTTCGGAACCGTATCGTTTTCGATCGAGTTCAGCAACTTCTCAACGTTATCTGGCAGGGACGATTCCGGTAGATCGTTTGCAATATGCTGTCGAAGCATTTTGCCGTCGCCTTTAAATGGCTCAGTCCAGAAGCAAACCGTGGAATCTGTGTCAATCGGCGCAAGGGCGAGGTCTGATACCTCCTTATTCACCTTGTGTGCTTCATCGTTTGTTATCCATCCCATTTGATATAGCGCGAGTTTGATAGCAGGGTCACTCGCCGTATCTACTTCACCGCTACTATTTATATTTTGCAGCGCGTAGTTCGCTAGGAAACCTTGGCAAAGATAGGTCAAGACAATAATAGGCTCTGGCAGGGATTCTGGAGGGTCCAAAAAACTGGGGCGGCGATTGTCAGGGTCAGAACACCATTCTTTCAACGGCTCGAATATGCCCAAAGGCTCAAGTTTTGACTGACGCAGAGCATGGTATATAGGACGGTAGATGTATTCCTTGCCTTCTACGCGCCTGTCTCCAGATTCACCACTTCCGCCAAAGTAAACAGACTGATCCGAGATAAGGCTAGCAGCCTCCTTAAGGTCGCCAGCGTGCGCCACTGCCAAGTCAAATTTTGTTTTTTTAAGTCTCTCTTGGTCTTCGTCTGAGTACGGATAACACCAATCCTTCGGCTGAAAGAAGTTCTCGCCGTTGAAAGAATAAATAGTACAATCGCTTGGCAACTCAGACCTAGCTGCCTTCGACAAAGGTATTCGAAGTGCACTGTCTGAATGAACTAATACAAGTGTGAAATTCGCCATGGTTTTGGAAACTAATACAAGGGTATTGTTGATTCATTGGGTTTAATTTTTTGGAGACCAACGCAAGGTTATTGAATCCTTCTTGAATTCAAAGGTAAAGGTGGCACACTCACCACTCCCCTTCTGGTAGCTAGTCCGTTGAGCAGCAATCCAGTGATGTAAAAGCGCCTGCGTCGTTTGGTTGCCAGTATTCAGAATTTTGTTTTGGTCGCCAGTGTTCGAATTCTGGCGTCGCTCGAGAATTTCCTGGATGCGACAGAGTTTGCGATCAATGGTACTTTGGAAATTGGTGCAATGTCCCTTTCCGAGCTGAAAAGAAATCGTTAGTCCCTCTTCGTCAAGTTTCACCGTTTCTACCTGATCCGTAGCTCGGCCCTCCTTATCGGTGGCTAGTTCCAATATGAGGTGGAATGCAGAAACCATTGCCGAGGTAGAATCCGTCGAGGTAGAATCCGAATTAAAAATGAGAGGGTACGTACGTAGGACCTTCTTCTTCTCCTCATTAGAGAGTTGCGAAAAAGAATTGAGTGCGGCGGTAAATTTCTTATCGTCTGTACCCTTTACACGATAGGCAGACCAGGCGACAAGGAATATGACAAAAATGGGGCACTGATTCACGCCTTTTGGGTCATTTCCCTTGCCTTTTAGACTCTCAATGATCAACTCCTTGGCAGTGACAATTTTGAAAAGATCGCCCTCTCTCATTCGTAGCATGTTGGACACTTCTCTGAAAACCTCAGGATTATGAAAGTCGTCTGAAGACATGTTACCATACCTGTGCAGATCGTCCTGTGTGGTACTGGCCCACCACTTGAAAAAGTGGGTAACCGCTTTTTCTGGCTCGCGTGATCTTAGCTTTGTACTTATGGCAGAGACGTACGCCTCTACAAGAGTCTTAAAATCTTCAGTTGGATCGAAATCTTCGTATAGTGTAGCATTCAGGTCGAAACAGGGTTCCTTTATACTAAGTGGTTCCCTAGAACCATTGTCTTCCATGAATCCTTTAGCAATCAGGTCGACCTTTTTACCGGGAATCGAACCGATGAATTTGATATCCTTGTTACCGTTCTCCTTGATTGCCCACACCATAGTGATAGCGGTGCTGTCAATGACCTCATCTATATCCGCAACGCCATGAAGGAGTTTATAGAGGGAATGAATCGTTTTGTTCTTCATTCGAAAATTGTCAATATTTTCAGTAAAGTAGGCATCCATCGTATTCTTGTCGTCGTTGCGGATATTGAAACGAAGAAAAATATTCCATCGTTCGTCACCTACTTCTAGCTCTCCCGATTTGATGACAAAGTCGGTCGTCTCCTCCGACGCCTTTCTTAGGTAATTCTCGTTATTTCCCCCATTCTGCTCCAGAACCTCTTGGTAAAAAACCCCTTTGGCCCTTTTTTCTTCTTCAGGCATCTTTTCGAGCCATGGTGCCTGTTGGGTAAAATTATCGATATCCGCAATTCTGCGGTGCCAGCCGAGCAGATTTAGCTTTATGATTTCTTTGCGAATGTTTTCATTACCAGGGTTCAGGACAGCCTTGTAGGCCCAGAATGGCCAGAATGGCGGGTCAGGCTCAGCACCGGAAAAAAGGTTTGCTAAATCCTTCGATTCAATACTTGTTTTCTTAGGATTGAGCTCTAGGCTCTCCTTGTGGCCATCGTGGTACCAAATCGAGGTAGTGTATTCAAGGGCTGCTATTATGGTTTTAGTACAACCGTTTTTTTCCTGCAACCTCTCGTCGAAGAACGATTGGTTTTCTTCGCTATTATCTCCACTTATCAACAAGGCTAGCTTTAAATCTTTACCGAAAGTCTTCCCCCACACTATGCGATTTTTATCGCACATTCCGTTGAAGAGGTCACAACGGCCAAAATCTAGGTAATCGTTAAACGAAATCTCCTTCTTTTGGGGGTCTGTTTCTAAGATCTTTTTCCAATCCGAATTCAATGGTTCGCTATCGGCGACTGACATGAAATAGTATGAAAGGGGGCGCTGGATAATGAATTTTTAGTCCAAACAATCGGATGGTATGTTTTAGACTGCCAGCTATTGAGTAACAAGGTCACAAGGCCACCTTCCGGTGGTACCAATTGTTTCAGCAATGTTTTGATTTGTTGTTTATGGCGAGAATACGAATGAGCTTTAGATGTTTTCGAAATACTCATGAATTTGCACCACCATGAATTTGTACCTCGATATTGGATTGCTCGTGTTCATCAGAGTACAGCAAACCACCCAATCCAGTAACGATGTGTAGTTCGAGCTTAAGATCAAATACGTCTCGCGCGAGATCAACGCCTACGATGGCAGCCTTATTCACCGCATTTCGGCATTCTTCGGGGGTAAGGGCGATTACACAGCGATGGCCAGACTTTCCAAGATGGAGAAACAATTCAACCATCTAACCTATACAGCCACACTCGCCCCTTTCAGTAAGTGCACATCTCCCGCCAGAAGGCGATCGGTAGTAGATGTTGTATCGGCCAGCATCATCGTTGCTGATGTCGCTAAGGGCACGTACCAATTCAAATCGGTTACTTTCCTTTAGCAGGTTCCGTGAGCGTCTATTAAAACGGTTGCGCAAGGCCATTTCAGAGAATAACAATGATCGTTTGGGAAGAATGCTCTTTGATGGGCGACGATTGTCTGAGTTATCTAAGATAACATCGTGAACCTCCAGTGAGCGTTTGCTAAGAATCTCAGAAAAACAATGTGGAATTTCTTGTCGAGCAAAGAATTCTTTGCGAAGCTCACCCGCTCAATCAGCGAAAGTAGGGTGGTAGACGGGCTGAAACACCGGATCAGTAAACCTATGATCGTTAACCAAAAGGAATATCTTGCTCTCTTTGGTTAGAGGAGTGAGATCGTCAAGTATTGAGAGTCCATTTTGAAAGGTTGAGAGCGGAAAGTCATTTGCCATCAATTTAGAAAAATGCTGAAACTCATCGGTCGCAGCGTCTTGGAAAATAAGAGGTTCAAGCCTTGCCTGTTTGGGTTCGTATCCCAACATAAAGTGCCCTGCCATGATAGCAATGCGATCGTCACTCCGAACGAACTCTTCATTTTTCAGGGAACTTCTGTATTCATTGAAACTTGAAAACTGCAATTTACGCATTGAAAATATTCCAGCGATGGTTTTTTACGATATTGATTCTTCTTCTAGCGTGGAGACAAAAGTCGTGATTTGCAAGAAAGTTCTCACAGTCTTGTAGTATACCTTTTCCACGGGGCTTGGTAAATGCAATAAAATCGCCCATTGAATCAAATTGAAAGTAAGTATCTGCAAAGAACTCATCAACTTCGTACTTGGGATCGCAAGAAAGGATCGTTTTATAGGCCGCCACCTTACACGTGCGTTCGTCACCATCGATACAATTGAACCGTTTTTCGGCTTCGAATAACGATCCATCAAAAGCTGGCTCGACAAACACAAGAATACCCCCAGAATTTGTAACCCGAATTGCCTCGGCTATTGCATGAGACATATCGGAAGAGGGAATATGATGGAGTGAATTCATAAACACTGTGACATCGAATCTGTCTGTATCCAACTGTGACTCACGGATATCGTCAAAGATGAATCGGCGACAAGCGGTTGTTAACGAGGCGGTCGCTGTAGAAACCGCCTCGTTATCGATATCAATACCGAGAAAATCTGATGCGCCAAAGAGAATCACCGATGATTGACCGGCCCCACAACCAATTTCTAGCACTGCCTTTTCTCGAACAAGGTACTCTAAGGGTTCAAAACCAAAGTAAGATCTAATCATCACTATCTGACTTGTTCTTTAATACACTCCAATTGCAAAAAAGCGCGATTGCAACAGTCAACGCTGCCGACATACATATCAAAATTGAAGTGTAAAATAGTATTTGGATCATTGTGTTTCGAATTCATTATTTGTCGTAATAGGAACGAACCACGGATGTAGTTTACATGGCCGACTTAGCAATTGCAGAGCCCAGAACGCCACTTGGTTAGCAATAATACCTAAAAGTATCGATGGCACGCCAAAAGGATTCTTTAGGCCCCACTCCCAAATAATTGTTGTAATTCCGCCTGCAAGGATTGCTGCGAAACCTGCATATGGATAAACACGTTTCAGGGTAACCGCTAAGATGAGCGGCAATACGACCGTAGGCGCCCAGAGGGTATAACAGTACATCAGCGCATCAATAACGTTCGGCGCAGTGATTGCAACCCCAACGGCGACAACTCCAATCACGAGAGTAAGCCATCGGTCAAGCGCAATCTGTAGTCTTGGGTTTATAGACCGAGAGGACATCTTGCCAACGATGTCATTAGTAAATGATACGGAGGCCGCGTTTAGCAAAGAGTCTTGGCTACTCATGATAATACACGCCATACTCGCGTAAACTAGGCCAATCAATCCCGAGGGAAGTGTTTGTCGCACCGCATTAAGGAACACGTTTTCCCCTTGTGATATTCCTTCTGCGAAAAGAATGCCTATCAATGCACATACTGTAAACCAAGCGAGGCTGAATATCCCGGCAAAAATGAACGCATTGCTGGCACTCTTAGGGTTCCTAGCAACTAATGCCCTGTTCGCATACGGTGGAATCAACGTTTCCCCTAGCAAGAATGCAAGAAACATTCCCATAATCTCAATCCCTCCAAAACTCGAACTAATCGCTAGTTTTTGCGTAACCATTGGTTCGGCAAAAATACCTGTTCCTCCATGCCAGACGATGCCGATAGCGACGAAGGGGATTGCAATGGCAAATATGATAAACTGGATTGTGTCAGTCAAAATTACTGTTTTAATGCCCCCATACCAACTATAAACAATTACTGTTGCGGTTGTGATTACAACGGACGCGAAGATAGGGAGCCCGGTAAATGAGTTAAGAATGTCACCTCCCGCACGCGCAATGGCACCAACAATTCCAGCGCATAGTGCAACTGATAATGCCCCCGATAACACCTGCACGAGGCGCCCATATTTGTTCCCCATCACGTCACCTAGTGTCTTAGCGTTTGGCACTTGTCTCAGGCGTGAAGCTACAAAAAGTCCGACGAGAACAGTCTGAAGAGAAAAAGCGGCAAAGATCGGTAGCCACACAATCCCGTTATTCGCTACTTTGTTTGCTAGGCCCATGCTGTACCCGGGGCCAACAAAGGTCGCAGAAAGTGTAGCGAACACTATCGTTCCAGGAATTTCACGTGAGCCGACCGAGAACTCACTGGACGTTCGAGCACGACCTGACACCGTGATCAAATAGCCTAGGATAGCAAAGTAGAATATAAACACGAACCAATCTAGTGTGATCAATTGAACCTCCCGGGTGAATCCGTAGGGGAGAGTATTTTACGGAACACCGATAACGCATTCTTAACATCGTCTTGCGTGTTTTCCCGGGACAATGACACTCGCACCGAGTTTTTTGCGTCTGATTCGGAACACCCAATCGCTAGGAGCACGTGGGAGGGGTCGGGGTTGTCGGTATGGCATGCCGAACCTAACGACAAGCAAATATCAGATGCGTTGCAACGAGTAATAAATGAGTCGATATCGATTGAGCGAAGGCTAAGATTTGAAATATGGGGAACTCGAGTAGCCGAGGCCCCATTAATCGTGACTCCACTGATTTGCAAGACTTGCTGCTCAAAAACATCCCTCATTTTTCGGATGCGTTCGATTTCTTGCGTTTCTAAAGAAAGTAGTTCAACAGCTTTGGCGAAACCTGCTATTCCGGCGACATTTTCAGTACCAGCACGGTAGCCGCTTTCTTGCCCACCACCCACAAGCAGGCTATCTAACCTCAACTCTGAGTCAACCACCAGTGCACCTACACCTTTAGGACCATGAACCTTATGGGCAGAGATTGTTAGAGCGTTTGCACCCAGATCAGCGAAGTTTATTGGAAGTTTTCCAAATGCTTGGGCTGCATCTACATGGACGAGTACCCCTAGGTTCTGGCAGTAGTCAATAACTTCTTTCACTGGTTGAACAGTACCTAACTCGTTGTTGACTAATTGCAGGGAAAGAAAACTGGTTTTGTCTGTGATCTCTTTTTTTATCGCTTCCAAAGGAACTACGCCTGTTGCGTCGGGTGCTGTAAATGAAACTTTGAGACCACGTTTCTTTGAACGAAAGAAGGCTTGTAATACGGAGGCGTGCTCAATTTTTGATGTTACCGCGTGAGGCCTGTCTTTAGTGATCATACTAGAGAGTGCTTCGATTCCCCAGTTGTTAGCCTCGGTTCCGCCGGAAGTAAAGACAACAGAAGATGGTGGGGCTGAAATTATTTCGGCAATCGTTTTCCGTGACTCAGATACAAGTTTGCGGGCTTTTTCACCTGCTTTATGTGGGCTAGAAGGATTACCAAAGTATTCTTGCAAAGCATCACTCATAACCTCTATCACGCCTTCGGACAAGGGTGTTGTTGCAGCGTTATCGAGATAGATCAAGTTATGCTCCCTTCGCCGAAGTGTATTTACTAGGGAATGAATTAGACCATGAAATCAACAACAGCAAAGTCCGTGCCATTACGGGAGAATATGAGAGGGAAGGTTTGACACGAGGAAGGAGTGGTTTAACATGAGACATAATATAGCGAATTTGCTATTTTTGGTCGCATGTACTGTAGTATTTTAGTTTCTGAATGGCAGAGAGCAGCTCGTTGTGGACTCTCTCCAAGTATCTAAAAAATTCAAGGCGATCTTGATGTTTTTAACACCTCGTTTATTCAGGTTACTTCGGCCTGCCTCTTTTCGGCAACTCTGTCTTATGGTCTAAAAAATAGCCAG
>JALCBQ010000109.1 GCA_028066335.1 Pirellulaceae bacterium | reverse complement strand
CTCCAGCGATCTCCCTGAAATGTCGTGCCGGCATATAGCCGAAGTTGGAGCGACCGGTATCTTCCTCTATTTCTCAGGGGCCGGCTCTGAGATGGTGACTTTTTTGTTCTTTTTTAAATTTTCTTAAAAATATTTTCGGAGGTTAAAACCCCACTTTTAGCCTAAGGGCCCATCACGGTTTCGCTCTACTATTCTAGAGGCAAGCACGTCCAGTAGGATTCGAACCTACGACCTACGGTTTAGAAGACCGTTGCTCTATCCAGCTGAGCTATGGACGCAAAAGAACTTTCCCTACCATTGTTATCCCTTTGCCAGATATTTCAAGGCGGCCGAGACTTGGGGAAAGGGGGATTTCTCTGAATTTCTTGGTAAATCGTTATACCTTGTCGGATTACCAAATGCAGTAATTTTTACAACATAATTTACAAAAGGGGGGGTGAAGATTCCCCTAGAACATTTTCATTTATGCCCTAGCCTCTCTTTTAGTACCATCTGAACGAGATAACCCGTCTTGTGGGTAGGACTTTGGTCGTCTTCAGATATACCTAGAAAGATGGGCTGAATTATGGCATTCGAGTTGCGAGAGAAAGAGGGAGGGGTGGGCGTATAACATTGAAGGGAATTTTATGTTATCCAATGAAAAGATTGACCGTATAAGGAAATTGATCGATGAAGGATTTTCACAAAGAGAGACAGCGGCTCTGGTTTCGGTATCCCGCACAACGGTACGAAAAATTGCCGGGCAGGAGGTTACTGATACAAGTCGACATAAACGCCGCACCCAAGGAGAATATTTTCACCAAAAATCATCAGCCTCAGAGACAGGTAACTACCCTAAAAGAGAGGAGAGATTGGCGAAGCGATCGTCTCACAATCGTCGATCGCATGAAGGATTTAAGGTAAATGACAATCCACCTGAACAGTCGGTAGAACGTTGCAAAAAGTGTGGGTCGTTAGTCTGCCCTCCTTGCCTCCATTGCCGTCGGAAAAAGCAAAAGGAAAATTCGCGTCTATTGCGAATTTTGGAAAGAGAGGGGTGGTCTATCCTTCTAAAAAAAGGAGATCATCACTAAGATAACGATTCGTTAAAGAAATTGTATAAACGACTGAAAAGCCGTGCCCCTCCCAACAAAGGAAGGGGCTGTTCTCTTTTTGTTTTATCAGAGGGTAATCAGTGGAAGAGTTACCAGAAACAGTTCTGCCCGAGCAACTCTCATTTTTAAGAGAATTATCGACCACTATGGAGGTTGTTTATTTTCGGGAGCTTGGGTCGACAAATGATTATGCTTTAAAGCTCTTGGAAACCAGGGGGGTTGCGACGACGCTGGTTTTGGCCGAACATCAAAAGGAAGGGCGAGGACGTGGAGGAAAAAAATGGATAGCAACCGAGGAATCACTAACCTTTTCACTTCTTTATCCTCTTAAAAAAATTCCTTGTTATGGAAATCCCCCACCAGTTTCGCTTTGTGTTGGGGTCGTGTTATGGGAGACTTTATGTGACCTACTGCCAGAACTCTCTTTCAAAATTAAGTGGCCAAACGACCTTTACCTGGGTTCAAGAAAACTTGCAGGAATTTTGGTCGAGACGCAAAAGGAAGGGATCGTCGTTGGGATTGGCCTGAATATTCGGGAAGTCAAAGAAAAGGATATGGAAAGAGTCGCTTCATTAGAGGAAGGGCCCGAAAAAATAGTTACGAAGTATCAAGTATTAGAAGCATTTCTAAAGCGGTGGCACGACCCAGGTCTGGCCGATCGGCTCTTTGGAACTTGTCAAGAAAGGTTTGAGCTAACCGAAGGTCAGATTGCTAATGACCTCAAAAATATAGAAGATTCAAAAGGAGAATTTGCTAAGCATTGGAAAAAAGGAGATTATCTTGCTGGTAAAAAAGTCGAGGTTCAAAATGGCAATAAGCGGCATATAGGAGTCGTCAAGGGGATTAGTCTTGCTGGCGCACTTCTACTTGAGCAAGGGGAGACGACCCTTCCGGTTTATGCGGGGACGGTCACCACAGTTTATGAAAACCAGGGGTAAGTTACGGCCTATACTGATTCGTTGGTGTAAAAAAATGAGACAGATGCCACCTGATACTTCCCCTCTGAAAATTCCACCATGTATTTCTTGCGACTGCCTCAGCCCATGTTGACGCTTTGATCTCCAGAAGGGCCATAGCGGCAGTTTTCATCGACTCCGATTCGGGAATCAATAAAGAGAGGAACTCTTCACAGGCCGGGTTATGTGAAATTAAGAGGAGGCTCTCTACCTCCGAATCAATCGATCGAACTTCGTCGGCAATTCCTTCTACCGTCGGATGGTACAACGATTCACGGGTGTCGGGATAGAGAAAATTTTCTAAAAGTGGGGCCATCTCTTCAAAGGTTTCCCGTGTACGGCAAGAGGGGCTTAGTAGAGAATAGTCAGGGGACCATCCAAGGTCGACGAGTGTTTTGGCTGCCTGGCGGGCATTTTTTCGCCCCCGTTTTTTCAAAGGACGGTCGAAATCATTTTGCCCTTGTACCTTCCACGAGCTTTTCGCGTGTCGCATTAATATAAGTCGCCGGATAGTCATTGATTGGCTTTTTTGGGGACGATAAATTATGGAGAAGATGGTGGTTTTTTTTTGCCGTGTCGCATGAGGAGTTCTTCTTGAGAGCGAAAGGGCGGGTGGTTTTTGGTCGGTTGAATCCTTTCGTAGGCTCCTGTAGAAGTTAGCTTTCGTGATTTGACATTGTCTTGAAAGAAGACAGGGATGATTTCATGGACGATTCTTTTTCTCAGGTTTTTTGCTTCGATGGGGAACATAACCTCGACACGCCTGTAAAAATTGCGGGGCATCCAGTCGGCGCTTGAGAGGAAAACTTTCGGAGTATCACCTGCTCCAAAGAGATAGATTCGACTATGCTCCAGGAAGCGGTCAACGATGCTAATCACCTCGATGTTCTCAGATATTCCGGGTATTCCTGGACGGAGGCAACAAATACCTCGGACGACCAACTCAATCTTTACCCCGGCTTGGCTTGCTTCGTAAAGAGCCGTAATGACGGTATGATCAGAGAGCGAATTGACCTTTGCAAAAATCCTTGCCGTTTTACCATTTTGGGCAAGTCTGGTCTGTTCCTGGATAAGCTCAACTGTCTGACGTTGCAAGTCTTTGGGAGCAACGATGAGCTTGTTCCATTTGTGCCCTTGCGAGTAGCCGGTCAGGAGGTTAAAGAGAGCCGAGACATCGTGTGCAACGGCCTCTTTCGCAGTAAAGAGGCCAATGTCGGTATAGGTCATGGCTGTTGCCGGATGGTAATTCCCCGTCCCTAGGTGGACGTACCGGCGGACTTTATCTTCTTCTTGTCGAACGACAAGAGAGACCTTGCAGTGAGTTTTTAAATCTAAGAAACCAAAGACGACATGGACCCCAGCCCGTTCGAGTTTTCGTGCCCAGCTGACGTTGGCCGCTTCGTCAAAACGAGCCTGTAGTTCGACAAGAGCAGTCACGTGTTTGCCATTTTCAGCCGCCTTTGTCAAGGCAGCGATCATTGGTGAATCACCACTGGTACGATAGAGTGTTTGCTTAATCGCTAATACTTTGGGATCTTTAGCAGCGCGCGAGACAAAGTCGATAACCGGGTTAAAGGATTCATAAGGATGGTGCAAAAGAAGGTCTTTTTTTGCAATCGTTTTAAAGAGATCATATTGCCTAAACTCGGATGGAATTTCAGGAACGAAAGAGGGGTCACGGAACTCTTCAAATCCGGGAAGTTTTAGGAGGGGGCTTAGGCCACTAAAATCAATTGGCCCGTCAATGGTGTAGATTTCGGAGTAGCCAGGGGGCGAAAGGCCCTCTTCGGTAACGTGAAGCCCCTCTAGCTCAATTAACCGGGCTATTAATTTTTCATCAGCAGTTGCGTTGATCTCCATCCGGACGGCATCTTGACGGCGCCGCTCTTTAAGGCGTTGCTCGATCATTTTTAGCATGTCATCTGCCTCTTGTTCGATGACTGCAAGGTCGCTGTCTCGGGTGATACGAAAAGTCGAATAATTTTCGACCTCAAAGCCACTAAAAAGATCCAAAAGATGGGCTGCGATCAGGTCTTCCAAAAAGACAAAGCGGAACTTTTTTTCTTTGTTGCCTTCCTCATGATTGGGGAGGGAGAGAAGTCGTGAAATATTTTGAGGGAGTTGGACGACAGCAAAAAGTTGTTTTGGGCCGAGTCCCTTTTTTCGAGTGAGCATCGCAGCGAGGTAGATAGCTCGATTGTGAAATCGGGGAGAAGGGTGGCTAGGATCGATCGCCATCGGAGTGATCACAGGAAAAATGGTCTCTTGAAAGTATGAATCAAGGGGAGCCAAAAGATTGCGATCGTTTTGGATCTCTTCGGGGGTAACAATTTCTATTTTTTGTTCTGCCAGTGAGGGCAGAATGCTCTCGCGCCAACACTGGTATTGTTGCTCAATAAGCTCGTCGATCCGTTTCCGTATTTGCGATAATTGGTCCAGTGGAGAGAGTTGATCTGGGGTATAGTCTTGGGCGGCACCGGTACTAAAAGCTTGCTCCCGAAGGCCAGCGACACGGACCATGAAAAATTCGT
Organism: Pirellulaceae bacterium; assembly: GCA_028066335.1. Lineage (GTDB taxonomy): Bacteria > Planctomycetota > Planctomycetia > Pirellulales > Pirellulaceae > JALCBQ01. The sequence continues at coordinate 4,229 of JALCBQ010000109.1, read as the reverse complement.
CAAGGTTAGTACTAAAAATCGAAAGGAACTTGACACGTTCAAGCAAAGGGGTTGTTTCGGCCTGTGCCTCTTCGAGAACGCGGGCATTGAATTCGAGCCAACTTAGTTCTCGATTGATAAAATGCTCTGGCCCAATATCGACCGTTTGAGAAGGTGTCTTTTTAGGAGATTGGTTGTTTTTGTTTGAGCGATTCATCGTTTGAAAACTCATAGGGGAATATCTTGTTCAAGGCGAAACGCCCCGTCACTCATTGAGTATAGCATACTCTTAGATGATGAGAAAAAAGTTAGGGCATTGCAAGACTACTGGAGAGAGCCGTTTCATGCTAAACTAAGCGGCATTTCCTGAATATTCCTTGTTTATTTCTCACTGAGAATTTCGATTATTATGTCCAACAGTGATTCAATCGACGCCTCGACGACGATTTTACCCCGTTTTGCCGCAATCGATATTGGTTCGAATAGTGTCCGCCTTGAAATCGTCGAGGTTTTACAAGATGGGGCGACTTATCGAATTTTGGATGAAGAGAGAGTCTCTACAAGACTTGTAAGTGAATTAAGCCAAACTGGAAAGCTCTCGCCACAGGCGGTTGCTGACACACTCGAGGCCTTAAAGCATTTTAAAAAAATCGCAGCAGGTTATGAAGTCGAAAAAATCGAGGCGATCGCCACATGTGCTGTCAGAGAGGCGACCAATGGCCATGTCTTATGCCGATTGGCCAGAGACCAAGTCGATTTGGAAATCCGTGTTATTTCGGCAGAAGAAGAGGCCCGGCTCGCCTTTGAAAGTGTGAAAAATGGTTTTGACCTTCAAGAGAAAAACATCTTAGTTATTGACATGGGGGGGGGGAGTACCGAATGTATATTGGCCGCTGATGGCCTCGTCGAGGCGATCTTTAAAACGGCGTTGGGTGCGGTACGGTTGACCAAACTTCAGTCACAACATGGAGAAATCTCCAACTTCTCATCCTTGCAAAAACAGATTCAGCGCGAAATAAAACAAAAAATTGGAAAAGTCCCGTTTTACCCACAAATTGTCTATGGTTCTGGGGGAACTTTTACAACAGTCGCCTCAATTCTAATGGCAAAAAAGAATGAGAAATTTTCTCAGCAAGGTTACCGGATTAAACACGCTGAGGTCCACCACCTTTTAAAAGAATTGTCCAAAATGTCACTTGAAAAACGGGAAGAGGTCGCCGGCCTTAGCCGTGACCGTGCCGACATTATCGTTGCGGGGGTTGCTGTCATCGACCAACTTATGCAACACTTTCGAGTGAACTTGTTACAAGTTCACCAACGAGGTGTCCGAGATGGGCTTATTTTAAAAATGCTTGCCAAGGCATATCCCCATTCCTCTCAAGAAAAAGGGGAGGATCCGATGATCGCTTTTGCACAAAAGTGTGGTGTCGATCTTGAACATGCCAAACATGTTGCCGAGTTGTCTCGACAATTGTTTCGGCCATTACAAAAAGCTTACCCACTATTAGAAGAGAAACATGGCCACCTTTTAGAAGCGGCAGCTATCTTGCAGGACGTTGGTTATCTTATTAACTACGAAAAGCACCACCAACACAGTTACCATTTGATTCTTCACAGTCAGCTCCCCTTTGCACCTCTAGACCTCCGTCTCATTGCTAATGTCGCACGCTATCACCGTGGGGCACGTCCAAAGAAAAAGCACCTCCCTTATCGCCAATTATCACTGGAAGAGAGACAAATTGTTTGTCTCCTCTCGGCGATTCTCCGACTTGCCGGAAGTCTCGACAGAAGTCATACCCAGTCGGTTAAAAACGCAGACCTGGTCGTCGAAGAGACGCAGGTCGTCCTTACACTTATCCCTAAAGAAGGGGCAAGTATCGAGGTCGATTACTGGGCGGCACAAAAAAGGAGCTACTATTTTGAGCGACAGTTCGGCCTTCCGTTGCGTTTACGAAAAGGGGAATCGGTATAGACAAAATGGTTGTGAGTGGCCGATTGTTCGATCGAAAAAGTCTTTAGTGATCGACGAAACTTCGCCTCTAGAACTCGTGAATTTTTATACTACTTTTTTTCTTCATAGGGTAAAATATACCTGACTTTACCCGCAGTCCTCTAAGATCTTTAATAAATAAGTATATTTGTACAACAAACACCTACGGGTAAAAATTTTGTTATCCAAAACATAATACTTGACCTTTACTTAACGGGTGGGTGACTTATGGAAATAGAACGAATAAGTTTGATCGCGGCATTTTTCAGTGGTTTTGCTGCGTGTATAACAGCATATGCAACTTTGTTATTGTATAGAGTAACAAAGGAACTCCACCAGATTGCGAATAAGTCCGCAAAACTCGCAGCTCTTGAGGCAATAGAGAATTCTATTAATATTGGAAATACGGCTTGTCTTTCATCAGTTGAAATGCTACGAGCTGCAGAGTCAATAGTTCCCCAAGTTCATGAGGAACCGGACCCCCAACATGCCCGAGAACGGTTTTTGACATTCATTTGGCTAAACGCTAAACAGCTGGAGTTTTTTGCAGTTAAAGATGGATTACTTGACCAAGGCTATCTGGAATCTGTAGCTGAAGGAGTTTTGAAACCAATGCTAACCAAGCCACTTGCTCTAGAGATGGTTAGGTCACGTGGATACCATCCTGAATTTATCGCCTACTGCGAGGAGGTCGCCAAATCAAATCAGCCGCAACAAAGTCCCCGTAATAAGTAGACGACTACCTTATGTACCTTATGGGCTTTTGGCTGCTTTGGGAGGGAAAACTTTATAGAAAAAATAAGACAGACACACAGAGAGGAAAAGACCAATCACAATACATGCAAAAGGTTGGCTTGCAAAGTCCCCATGTTCACCAACGAAAAATCGAAGACCCCAGGAAGGGTGTATACCGGCCCACGTGTAAAAAAAGATTATCTCCTCTTCAAAATGGCTCTGCAACTCAGCAACCCCCCAACTAATGGCAATCCAGCTAAGAAGAAACAACCTGTACCTGTTAAAGCGGTGTTTGCCTGCTAGTTTTCGGATCGGTTTTTTGTCTGGGGGGGATTTTGGTGGGGCATAGGGATTTAGATTCATCATATTGCCATTTTTAGAATGTAAAAAGTCAAGGTATCACAACACTTACACGAAATCAACCCACCTAGACCACTTTGCATTGTAACGGTTTTTATATGTTACCCTATTGGAGTAATTCAACTCCTGAAAACGAATTGCTGATCTCGCAAAAAAACCTTCGCGTCCATAGGAACATTTCCAATGAATTACCCAAAACGAATTTTATTTCCCACTCTATTTTTTCCATCACTGGTATGTGGACAAACCGAAGATGACAAAAGGCGTAAAGAAGAGCTCAAACACTACTTTCGTCATATGGAGATGGCTGAAATATTTTGTACTGCTCTAGTTCATTTAGAGAGCTAGGCAATCAAAATAGATAACAGGTCTGAACAGCTACCACATGAAGATGCAGAGGATCTTTGGAATGCTAGGGATTTAAATTCGTTAACGACCTAAATATCATTGGGTCTTAAAATTTTAAACCTATTTGTGGAGAATGGATAATGAGAGTTTGCAACTGGATACAAACAATTTTATTTTCGCTACCTCTTTTGTCAGCAGGGTGTAATTATTTAGATCCTCTTGATCCTGAGAAAGTTGACGAAGTGGAGTATCATATACTTGGTCCGTATTCATCCTCTAAAAAAGAAATTCGCTACCGCTTAACCGAACCAATTCATATTCATGGCTTGATAGTTTCGCTAAATCAAGATCTTATAGAACCCATGGAGTACCAAACTAAAACTGAAACAGGCAGTTATCTTACACTATATCAAGAAGGTAGAGTTGTCATTAAGCTGGCCATCCTTGGAAACAGGGACTCGATTCGATACAAAGGATATCAATATGAAATTCCCGAGACAACAAAAACTTTGGATCGTCTTATAAAGAGCGAGAAATTCAAGATTATCGATCCAGAGGTTTCTGATGCGAGATGAGAATCTCGCAATCATTGAGAGAAGTGTTCCTGATTTTTTATGAGATTCTTTTATAAGATTCTCTTATAAAATTGAAGGAGATCTTCTTATATCGCTTATCTTCCCTGCGCCACCCATTCTTTCTGTGTCTCTCATGCTTTCTGAATCGCCAACAGGGAGGCAAGAAAAATGAGCATGAGAGCCACTCGAAGTCAACCAGCCATTTCAAATCTTAATGGCGACGACCTCGACGTTATCAATAG
>JALCBQ010000108.1 GCA_028066335.1 Pirellulaceae bacterium | reverse complement strand
GGCCACCCTGGCCTCCATCACCTTGTTGCTCGTCTGTCCCTTTCTGATCACCTCCCTGCTGATCGTTGTTATCGCCCTGTTGGCCTTCCCCTTTTTGATTCTCTTCACCTTGATTCTGATCACTTTCTTTACTGTCACCTTGCTCCTCTTTCTGACCCTGATTTTTGTCAGTTTCTTTTTGAGATTCTCCTTTTTCCTGACTATCGTTTTTCTGGTCATCATTTTTCTGATCAGCCTGATTCTCACCCGATTGTTTGCTCTTATCTTGTTGAGTTCCTTCCTGCTGCTCGGATTGGCTGTTGCCACCTTTTGCTCCCTCGCTTTTCTGCCCCTCTCCCTTTGGGTCAGCTCCTTGACCAGTCTCCCCTTTTTGATTTTCTTCGTTGTTGCCACCTTGGCCCCCACTCTGTTCTTTCTGAGCGACTGGGGGCGATATTCGCAAGGTATATGTTTGGGAGACGACCTCGTTTGGCTCGCGGAAAAGGCCATGATCGTTCAATCTGCGATTGTCTTCGGCTGTGACCGAAAAAGTGACTTCTTCACCCGCCAATAGATCGAATTGCCGAGGCTGAAAATCATAGCGGACGATCGCTTGACGTAATTGACGATGTTCCTTGGCAAGAAGATCTTTTCGCAAAAGCTCACCGCCACCTCCCCGAACGACGAGGATGATTTTTCCTAAAAAATAATCGGGATCGACTGCCTGAAATTCGAGCCGCTCTCTCCCATTTTCAGGGACCTCACTTTCGAGAGAATGTGGCAAGATGACCTCGACCTCGGGAGGAAGATCAGAGAATGTCTCAATGGCATACTGAATCGGGTTGGGGTTATGGGCACCGTCTTCGGTTTCTATATGAATCGAATACCGACGATAAAGTGGCTTTCCTGTTTCAGGGTCCAACTGGAGAACAAACGTCCCCGTCCCCTTTTGGCCGTCGAGGGCTAAGGCGTGGCTTTCAAATTTTTGCCCTCTTTTTTTGATATATTCTGAATCATACCAAAGCTGAAGAGTCCCTTTTTGTAGAGGGTAGTTACTCGTTACATCGAGGGATACTTTTGTCCCTTCGATCGCCTTGATTTCGGGTTCGCCAGAGCGTTCTTCACGGCCCCGTTGTGTGTAGGCCGGGTAGTCGTATTTCACGTTCTCGACGACGACCGTTGGTGCTGGCAGAACGGTAATTGTGTATGGTCGGCTTTGAATATCACCTGCTGCAATTGTATAAGAAAGGTTTTGCTCAAAACCTCCGGATGGTGGCAACACCAGATGATACTCACCACTCCCTTCTCCTTCTGTCATGAGGAGACGTTTTTCCTTGTAGCTACGGTCGTCCGAAGTGAGTAACAAGGTCACCTCTTCCCCACTTCCTAATCCTGTTAACCTGGTGCGAATTTCCAGATTACTCCCCTGGTAAACATCGACATCGCCTGGGGTAACCTCGGTAATAACGACTCTGGAAGCGGCCGCCATCGTCGACCACGGCTGCAATACCGAAAGGGTCGTTCTCAAATGACTCTTTGGTGAAGCCAGACCGTAGACAGCACTAAAAACTGCCACTGCGACCAAAAAATAACCGGTATAGATTAAATACGATCGATCGATCGCCTCTTCGACCGAGACCTTTGAAAGACCGGTTGCTGCCTCATGTTCGACCGTCTGATAAATAGCTTTAGAAAGACGGTGGTCTTTTTGTTCACGTCGAAAAAGCCAGAAATTCATCAGCCGGTTTTTCAGCCATGGCTCTCCCCGTTCGATCGTTTGCGCAACATAAAGAAGATTCAGCCGATACCGCAATAGAGGGTAGACAAAGAACCAAACCCAACACATACTCCCAACGATTAGCCCCAATAAGGCTATATATCGTCCGACAGTACCAATTCTAACAACCCAATGATCAATGAGCGAGATCGTTAAAAAATAGGCAAGAAGGAGACCCAAATAGAGACAAAAATGGCCGACCAATTCGGTCATTTTAATTTGACCTGCCGCCTTTTTTAATTGTTTTCGGACATAGAGTTCGGTCGCTCCCTGGCCGGCTCCGCTACCGACTTCACCCGTGGCAGAAGCTCCTGCAAGAGCAACCGCAGGGGGTTGCCCCTGAGATTGGGCTCGGCTTCCCTCTTTGGTCGGACCGTTTTTTGAATCGTTGTACTCTGCTGCCATGCCCTTTTCTCCACGAAAAGCTCACTTTGTTCTAAATGATCGTCAACCCCCCAACCTCTTTGTCGAAAAGGTCTTTTATGAGCGACTCTTTATTATACCACACAGACTTGGAAGAACTGAGTCAAAAAATAGTTCCCACGACCTCCCAGAAAACCGATATTCTTCCCTCTGCCCTTGTTTTCGGCCGGATTTCTGCTCAAAACAAAACCCTAAACGGGCTGTAGTCTACCTATAGAGACTCTTTCAAATTCAAATACGACTTCAAAGATTGCAAATTAACAAAGCCCGGAAGTAAAGTCTTTATTTTATAAAGTCTTTCATTTTACGGAGTTAACCTTTTGAGGCGACAATTGCCGAACCACTTAACTCTAACAAGAGAGCTGCGACCCTTTCGATCCCTTGTTGATCTTCTTCTGAAAATCGGGCATCCATCGGGGAGTCGATATCTAAAACTCCGAAGCACCGTCCCTCAATGAGAAGAGGAACGACAAGCTCACTACGGGAGGCACTATCACAACAAATATGACCGGCAAAAGTCTGAACATCGTCGACGCGGATGGTCTCTTTTTTTAATGCAGCTGTTCCACAAACCCCCTTGCCCCAAGGGATTTCCACACAGGCCGGTTTTCCCTGGAATGGTCCCAAAATCAGCTCATCATTGTTGTGTCGGTTTATTCGGTGAAAGTAAAAACCGGCCCAGTTAACCTCTGCGAGGGTATGGTAGATCAAGGCACTAAGATTCGCCGAATTGGCAATGAGGTCGTCGACCCCTGTCATAAGTCCTCGGGCCTGCAACAACAACGAATCGTAATCGGTCTTTGGACGCTCAATCATAAGGCTTTTATAACCATCAGAGTTCCCTTTTTCATACTCAGTCATGACAATCCTTTCTCGTCAGTGAGATCTAAAATCATTGGTAGTTTTGCTATAATGTCTTACGCCTTCATTTATTCTATGGATCTCTTATTCTTTAGTTACCGACGAAAAAGGCTGAGTGTTTCACCAAAAATATCATTTAAAATATTCGTTTCGCAAGGACTCCTCATTTTTTATAAATATGTGTCCCCATGAACAGGAGTGGAGTCCTGACGAGAATCTGTGAACTGAGCTTTTAGGTGAATGTTGATCAGTACCGACGACGACACTCTCGCCTTCACCGAGATACTATCGTTCTTCTCCTTCTTTTTCTTCTCTGCATCTCACAGACCTCTGATCGATCGCAAGACTACCACATCTCCCAAATCTTTCGGACACCTTTATTGTGGGTATCTTTGCTGGCTCCCCTAAATCGTGTCACGGTAGTTTGCTTTCGTTGGCAAATATCTGTACTTTGATAGCTTTCTTACCGCCCCTAACCCATTTCCGACCCATTTTTAACCAATAATTGGTTAAAAACGGTCCTTTTTTCTACCTATATCGAGGTTTGCAATCCCCCCTATAAATACCAGTTTTGCCCCAATTCTTTTCTTGTTTTTGCTAACTATTTTCTCCCTATATGTTCTTCATTTTTCTATGAAAAGATCTAAAGGTTTTCGGGAAAAAGTCTTCTCTCGGGTATGCGAGTTGGCAAACGTAGCATATCCTATACGCTTATGGTCCTTTTGGAATCCTCTCTACTACACCTACCGAAGGAGTAACCTGTTATGGCACATGAAGTTACATTGATTACTGGCGACGGAACCGGTCCCGAGCTCGCCGAGGCAGCTCGAAAATGTATTGATGCCACAGGTGTTGAAATCAATTGGGACGAGCAACGTGCCGGCGTCGACGTAATGGCAGAGACTGGAACACCAATCCCTGATGAAACCCTTGAAAGTGTCAAACGGACAAAATGTGCCTTAAAAGCCCCGATTACGACCCCGGTCGGAACAGGATTTCGTAGCATTAACGTCTATCTACGACAAGAGTTAGGACTATATGCCTGTGTCCGTCCTTGCAAATATTACAAGGGTGTTCGAAGCTTCTTTTCAGAGTTAGATGTCGACCTCGTCGTCGTCCGTGAAAATACCGAAGACCTCTACGCCGGTGTTGAATTCGAACACGGAAAACCACAGACCAAAGAGCTCATCGACTTTCTCGGTGGCCTTGAGTCGGCTCGAAAAATTCAGTCGGGTAGTGATGAAACGGGTGTCTCGATTAAACCGATTAGTATTAGTGGCAGCAAAAGAATCATTCGCCATGCTTTTGAATACGCACAAACCCATGGCAGAAAGAAGGTTACGGTTGTTCATAAAGCGAACATTATGAAGTACTCAGACGGCCTGTGGCTTGCGTGTGGCGAAGAGGTTGCCAAGGAGTTTCCAGATATCGAGTTTGAAGAGCGAATCGTCGACAACATGTGCATGCAATTGGTTCAAAAACCAGAGCTTTACGATGTGATCGTTTTACCGAACCTCTATGGCGATATTTTGAGCGATTTAGGAGCTGGAATCATTGGTGGTCTTGGCATGGCACCCGGTGCGAATATAGGGCCAGATGGTGCTGTATTTGAAGCGACTCATGGTAGTGCCCCCAAGTACAAAGGCCTTAATAAAGTCAATCCTACAGCCCTTATTTTGTCCGGGATGCTTATGCTCAGATACCTTGGAGAGACCGACGCCGCCGACCGCCTTGAAAAGGCTGTCAGTGAAGTCATTGCCGAAGGAAAAGATGTCACCTACGACCTCAAACCAAACCGAGACGACCCGACGGCCGTTGGTACACAGGAAATGGCGCAAGCAATCTGCAACAAGCTCCAAGGCGTTCCTGCATAACGATTTAAGGAGCAACGCTTCTTGAAAGATCGACCAGTTTTCCCGATAAATCATAGTAACGAATTCAAGCTGGGCTTTTGAAAAGCCCAGCTTTTTTTTATCATGCACCTGTAAGAAATCGGCGACAGCCTTGGCCCTTCAAACAGCCTGTTCTCCTTCCGAGTCACCGTTTATGCTCTCTGCAAAATCATTTTCAGACCTCGCTTCAGGCAAAAGAAAAGATCTCCCTGCACGCTGTTTTCGGCTTGTCACCTGGTTTTTTCAGGGGCCTTACTGGGCAGCAACATCGATTCGTAATCTTCTATACAAAAAAGATTTAAAAAAATCTTTCCGTTCCAAATCGTTTGTTCTTAGTGTCGGAAATCTAACAACGGGGGGAACAGGCAAAACACCCTTTATCGAATATCTGTGTCGCTATTTTGGCCAAAAAAATTGTCGTGTTGCTATCCTTAGTCGTGGCTACGGTAGTGCCTCCAATCGGCCCAATGATGAGTCGCTCCAACTCGCCAAAAACTTTCCTGATATCGCGCAGTATTTAGGGGCAAACCGGGTCGATTCTGCTCAAAAAGCGACCGCCGAAGGGGCAGACCTTCTTCTGTTAGATGATGGCTTTCAACATCGACGTCTCTGCCGAGATCTCGATATCGTTTTATTAGACGCTCTTGTTCCTTTTGGTTTTGGCCATCTTTTACCGAGAGGCCTCTTACGTGAATCGGTAACCTCTCTTGGCCGTGCCGATTTAGTTGTCCTTACTCGTAGTGACCAGATCACCCAAGCAGCACGAAGCGCGATCTGGAAAAAGGTAAAAGCTTATCACTCGGCTACTCTCTGCCTCGAAGCGAGCCATCAAGCTGACCATCTGACAAACACGTCTGGAGAAAACCTCCCTCTTTACAACCTCACAGGAAAAAAGGTTTTTGCCTTTTGCGGTCTTGGAAACCCTGCCGGCTTTCGGAAAACACTTGAAAAATCTGGCTGCGAACTTGTTGGATTTCTTCCTTTTCCTGACCATCATCATTACACGACCGACGACCAGACGAAAATTGCACAACTTGCAAAGGTGGCTAAAGCCCAGCTTATTGTCTCTACAGAAAAAGATCTCACAAAATTCACCAATACCGAGCTAGCAACAATCCCTCTCTGGGCACTGGCAATCCGCCTGACGATTCTAAAGGGAGAAGACCAACTACACCAATACCTCGACGAAAAGCAAGAAAGACATCGTCTTAAAAACCTACAGTCCAAAGAGAGCAAGATACTTTAAAAACAGGATTAACCAGACTTTTTCTAGCATCCTAGGCGACCTTGGGAAGGCTCTTTGCCGAATCTTTGAGAGAATTCCACAAACTAGGGATCGTCCGTTGATGATCACCACAAAAGTAATAACTTTGGCCACCATCAGCGACAGTCCGTACCAAAATTGTTTTCCAGGGGCGGTAATAATACATCGGGTGATCCTTAGAAGGTGGTCCTTCTCGATATCCCTTAGGTAACGACACGAGGTCAAAAACGGCCGTTGTGAAATGGCAGATACTCTCCCCACGTTGGCGTGCTCGATTACGGACCATAGACAACGATTTCAAATAGACCTCAGGCCCCGTTACTGCTGATCCGACATTAAGATAAACCCCTCCTTCCAGTTCAGAAATCGTTTGAGTAAAAATAAGAAAATCGGTATAACTCGCTTGCCCCAAAGAAGCCCCACAGCAGTTGGCGTGTGAATGGATTATGTCACTTCCAATTGAAACATGTGAGGTAACGGGAATCCCCAGACGGTAACCGGCGGCCGCCAGACTAAGATCAGCCCGAGGAAGATTTTGCTCGGCGATGAATCGCCCAACCCCTTCACCCAGCCCTTCTCCTCTCTCGGCTGCTATCTGAATAACTTCATTAAGTTGGCTCGTCTCTTTCCATAGACCGAACTGCCCCTTTTGAATCCAATGAGCAACATTTTCGCTTGTCCCTTCCCCTAACGCTAACTCAAAGTCATGGATAATCCCTGCACCATTTGTCGCAAGATGGGTAATAAACCCTTTCTCCATAAGATCAATTAGAAACCGTGAAAGGCCAAGCTTAATAAGGTGGGCCCCCATCATAAAAACGACAGGATGTCCCTCGGTACGCGCTTTTATTATCAACCGTACAAACTCAGAAAAATCGGGGTGATTGTACTGTTTTTGACCTTCTGTTGTTAGGGGCAAACAATTCTCAGGGGTAAGATCGTGCCCCCTTTTTTGAAAACTCGCCATTTCAATCTCTTCTCGCTCAAAGCACAGATAACGACTCATCGGTCTTTCTATTTTAAAAAGTTTCCAGAAAAGGTTCCTAACAAAAAGGGTGTCCCAAGTCCGTGTGAGCCCTTGGCGACAGAAAACAACCTTGGCAACCCTCGGCCAAATGGCACTTATAGTCACGCCATTTTATCTAAAAAAGAGCAAAATCCCTAGAGAGATTTAAGGGGCCGAGGACTTTATGGAAAGGGGGGCATTGTACAACTTTTATTTCGCTTTCATTGAGAGCCCTTCTGGCACAGACACTTTCTAAATCGACCTTCAGTCAAAAATTGAAAACCGGTATACTTTCCGAGTAATATCCGGGAACACAACTTCGATCCTTGGAGCACAGTCAACCACCTCTCCTTTTAGTGACCCTATCCCACTAGCCTCAGTGATACTTTCTTTCAAATAGCTAAAATACCTGCACATCAAAATGAAAACAACGGCCCCAAGCCCAACAATGACCGACCTTCTTTGTGCTCTTGACACCTTGGAAACGCCCAAGGTTCTCGTCCTTGGTGATTTAATTTTAGATCGTTACACCTGGGGCAATGTTGAAAGAATTTCGCAAGAGGCCCCTGTCCCTGTCATTCGTGTTGATAAACAAGAACCACGACCAGGAGGCGCTGCAAACGTCTGCCAAATGGTCGCTGGCTTAGGTGGCAGTGCAACATGCCTGGGAGTTGTTGGTGACGATCACTCTGGAAACGAGTTAAAGGAATTATTGGAAAGCTCTGACATTGAAACGGCTGGGATCGTAACCGATCCGACACGTCCAACAACGACCAAAGAGCGCTTTATTGGCAGGGCGGCAGGTCGCCATCCCAATCAATTGCTCCGCGTAGATCGAGAGACCTCTTCTCCTATCACAGAAGCGACTGCAACACGACTCCTCGACTATATTCAAAAGGAATTAGCTCAACACCAGGTTTGTATTATCTCTGACTATGACAAAGGGGTCTGTACCGATTGGCTCATCACCCAAGTTATCGAGTTAGCGAACGAGACCAGGTGCCCCATCCTGATCGATCCCAAGAGAGGTGGAGACTACCAAATCTATAACGGTGCAACCCTTATTAAGCCAAATCGTATTGAGACGGCCGAGTTTTTAAAACAGGAGCTGACTGATATTAGCCAGGCTCCAATCGCAGCTCACAAATTCCTCGCCCGTGTAAAGACCGACCATCTTCTGATAACTCTAGATAAAGAAGGGATGTTGCTAGCCAACAAAGAAGAATCCTCGCCCCTCCATTTTCCAATTGAACCACAAGAGGTCTACGACATTACCGGCGCCGGCGATATCGTCATGGCGATGATCGGTCTTGGCTTTGCCACAGGACTTCCCCTTGCCCAGACGATCTTCCTAGGTAACCTCGCTGCTGGTCTTGAAGTCCAGCGCCCTGGTGTCGCTATAGTAACCCGTAAAGAGATTCGTCAAGAAATTTTTAACAGCCAAACGCTCTCACAGAAAAAACACCTTAAACTTCGTGAGGCCGCAATTTTGGCAGAAAACTACCGAAACCTTGGTAAGAAGATCGTTTTTACCAACGGCTGTTTTGACCTCCTTCACGTTGGCCATGTCAACTACCTTACCGAAGCGGCTGCTCTTGGTGAAATCTTGGTCGTCGGGGTCAATAGCGACCAGAGTGTCCGTAACCTTAAAGGGCCTGAGAGGCCGATCATCAACGAGCAAGACCGTTGTGCTATGCTAACCTCCCTCTCTTGTAT
>JALCBQ010000107.1 GCA_028066335.1 Pirellulaceae bacterium | reverse complement strand
CTATCCCCCTTATAAGTTCTTTTTCAATTCTCTTTTTTTGGGTCTTTCTATCTTCTGTGGGGCTTCCTTTTTTTGAAGGGGGAGTTTCACAGAGGTTCTCTTTTGCCCCGAAACTTCTCCTATTCGGAAAAGTCGACCTCCCCCCTCTTGTGAAGGCTCCTCGACCGTAACGAATCTCTCGAAAAAAAGCCTTCTGACATCTTTTTGGCTAAGTTACCGATCGGGATTTACCGATTCCTCTTGATGTGCGTAGATTCCGAGTTTCTCCGGATTTGCCGGAAATCTCGAAAGATGCCAAAACCTTGATCCTTTTTCTTCCCTCCCACCAGAACAATAGATGAGTACCATGTACAAAACTATCTCCCTGCTACTCGGATTGGCATTCCTTGGATTCTCCTTTCATACCGAATCTCTGGCTCAACAGTCGGGTAGTTTTCGCACCGTCTCACTAAAACATGCGAAAGTGGCCAACGTAGCAACAAACTATGAGAATGTCCTCAAGAACATCGACCCGAATGTCCGGGTCATTCCAGATACCCAGAGGAACGAGCTCCTTGTTCAGGGAAACCTTGAGGTCTATCGGCAACTTCCGAATCTTTCACGACTCTTTGATAAACCTCCTGCTCAACGATTGGGACAGGGAGCCCGAACGAATCAGAGTGTTGCCGAAAAACCGGTCGCCACCGGTTACAGCCTCCCTTTGCAGGAACTTGCCCAGAAGGCGACCTACCTGAAAAGTCTTTATCAGGAAAACCGACAGGTTACCATTGTCACCGATACCGACACGAGCCAGATTATCGTCATGGCCCCTCAATCGGTCCATAGGCAGATTCGTCAACAACTACGCTCAAACGACCATCTTCAAAACGTCGGTCAATTCGCCTCTTTCCAAAACCAGCCTCTCAGACAAGATCGAAAAAATGACGATGGACAAAACCTCAGAGTGACGGGTACCTATCAGCTAAAACATAAAAACTGGCAACAGTTCGAAAATGCACTTGTCGAACTATGGGGAAGTCGCCTTACCATCAACACCCGTGAGAGTGGACGCCATGCGACCTATCAATTGACGACGACCGATCAGGTCCCTATTACTCTCGACCTCGACCGCCAAACGGGAAAGTTTACCGTCGACGCTCCTCAAAAGCTCCTGCGTTCTTGGGAAAACCTTCTCGCAACGATCGACAACAATACGATCGCTTCGTCACCAAATAGTTTAATCTCGATACAAAATACCGAGAAGGAAGATATCCAACGGGCGATCAATATCCTCAACGCCAACAGGTCGAGTACAAACGTCTCTTCACTTCTTCCGAAGCCTGGCCAAGCACAAAACGGTGCCCTCAACCAACTGTTCCAAACCTCCAATCGACAAGATCGAGTTACCCAGGACCGGGGTCAAGGTAACCAAGATCTCTTTTTGCCACCAACCGATCCTCAAAATCAAGATCAGGCCCAGGGGCAAGATGACGACAAAATGAATATCATTGGACCGGTACGCATTAACTACTTTCCAGGTCTCGACGCAATTCATATTAGTGGTCACCCACGCGATGTGGCCAAAGTTCGCAAGCTCATCGACGAGATTGAAAACCTCAGTGGAGAGATCAAACCCGAAATTGAACTCTATGAGATGAAACAGGTCGATAGCCTCTCCATGGCTACCCTTGTCGAGGAAGCTTATACCCAAATCCTGCAACAAAACCAGGGACAGGTAACGATCACTCCCCTTATCAAACCGAATGCCCTTATGTTGATCGGTCGCTCCGAAAGTATCGCGACCGTTATCGAACTTATTGAAAAACTCGATACCCCCGTCGATCCGAATACACAATTACAGGTCTATCAGCTGAAATATCTCTCCGCCGAAAACCTCAAAGACCAGGTCGACGACTTCTACGGAGACCAAAGTCAACTGAGTCCAAGGGTCGTAACTGTTATCGATATCCATACGAACGCTCTTATTGTCCGTGCCAGTCCACGAGACCAGGCAGAAATCGCCTTGATGATCTCCCAGCTCGACGTCAATGAGAGTGCTGCTACAGATGAACTAAGGACTTTTCAACTACGAAATGCGATCGCTGACGATCTCGCCCAAGCGCTCCAGGATGCGATCAATGGTGAGGGTGGCAGCAACGACCAGACACGGACCGCTTCTCTGACTCTGGCGACCCTCGATACACAAAACAGCCGTATATATAGATCGAGTCTCCTCGACAATGTCACGATAACGGCCGAGGCCCGATCGAACTCGTTACTCGTCCGTGGACCTACCGACAGCATGCCACTGATCGCCGAGTTGATCCGTCGCCTCGATACCTTACCAGATGCAGAGGCGGTCGTTAAAGTCTTTACCATTCGAAATGCCGACGCGACCCAACTTTCACAAGTCCTCGTCGACCTCTTTGGTCAACCACCGACGAACCAGACGGGTAACCAACCGACTTTGCAGTCGGCCGCCGGTGCGAACGATACTTCGCTCGTCCCTCTCCGGTTTGCCGTCGATCTTCATACGAACACGATCGTCGCCACGGGCTCGGCCGGTGACCTCTCGGTCGTCGAAGCGTTGCTCCTTCGCCTCGATGCAGGAAACACGAACCAAAAAATTCATAAAATGTATCGCTTGCGGTATGTCCCTGCTCAATCGGTTGTCGACGCCATCGATGGATTTCTTCAAGCCAAGGCCGCCGTTGGTTCAACCTCTCTCGGAACCAACAACGCCGCTGCACAGATAGAAAACGAAGTCGCCGTCGTTGCCGAAGGAATCACCAATACACTCATACTCAGCACCCCACCCCGATTTTTTGATCAAATCCATTCCATCATCACCGAACTCGACAAACAACCTCCAATGGTTGCGATTCAAGTCTTGATTGCCGAAGTCGAATTGAGTGATCAAAACGAATTCGGGGTCGAAATTGGTTTACAGGATTCGATCCTCTTCAACCGGAGCACCGGTGGTGTACCAGGGTTTAACTTCAACGGTCAGCCCCTTGGAACGACCTCATTTGCCCCGGGCCTCGTCGCTGCACAGGGGGTCACCAATTTTGCCACAGGACGAAGTAATGGTGACTTGGGTTATGGAGGTTTTGTCTTTAGTGCCAGTAACGAATCGGTCAGTGTCCTCGTCCGGGCTCTTCAAGATAATAAACAACTCGAAGTCCTCAGTCGACCACAACTCGTTACGATGGACAATATCACGGCAAATATCCACGTCGGTGCGACGATCTCCCGTGTTGCTGGAACGACGATCACAAATACTGGCACGCAATCGGACGTTACAGAGACCGATATCGGTCTCACACTCGAAGTTACCCCACGAGTTACCGCCGATAATCAAATTGTTATCGAAGTCCAGGCCGAAAACTCGTCACTCGGTCCTGAAAGTGAGGGAGTGCCAATCTCCAATGACAATGGGGTTATTCTTCGCTCACCCAATATTCGTTCGGTCAACACAACGACGACGGTCCGTGCCGGCCATGGACAAACGTTGATCCTCGGTGGAATGATCACAAAAGAGAAATCGTTTGTACATCGTGGTGTTCCATGGCTCTCGGAACTACCAATTGCCGGTCGGTTCTTCGGCTTTGAGGGAGAGTCGGAGGCCCGTAAAGAGCTGATCCTTATCATGACACCATATATCCTCCAAAGTGAACAGGATATCGCTGATTTCAACATGATCGAGACCGAGCGAATTAACTGGTGCCTCTCCGATGTCGCCGACTTGCATGGAGAGATCTCAACCTTCTCACAACGGTGTAATGTCTGGGGAGAGACGACGACCGAAGTGATCTACCCCGATGAAAACCCGCTCGGGACGACGATTCACGGCACCTCGGGACATCATGGCCAGATCCTCCCTCCTTCGATCGTGCCAACCAACCACCTTAATAACGATCTCCATGTCCCTTCAAAAAATGTTGGAAACCTCAGTCGCCAACAGACGACAAACCGGGCAGGAGACGTCGCTCCTGCCTCCTGGATTCAGAGCCAGGGAAATTACCACCACCCCTCCGTACCACAAACGACAGGCCAACACCTTTCCCGGTATTCCCAGTCGACGGTCCGGCAAATTCCTCCCCTCCCCCCTCTCACCGATCATAAAACCGAGCCGGTAACGTTCGGAAATAACCAAGGAGCCCCCACTGAGAGGAACCTCACTCAAAATCGCCGTCTCCCAAAAAACCAGTTACTCCATCAATAGGAGCAATCGTTAAAACAGCCCCAAAAGAATCGTTTTTCCAATTGAAACGGTTGTATCGACCAGGGAAAAGTACCGATATATAACGAGGTACCTTTCCCTTTTTTTATTGTCTGTCGAGTGGTTGTCATGAAACGATCGATTTTTCCCTTGCGGGTCACTTTGATACTGTGCCTCCTGGCCCTTGGCTCCTTCTCTGGATGCCAATCTCTTATCGTAGATAACCCCGCTGCTCCCCCAGAGGAAGCCGGGGCGACCGTTGCCGACTCGATCGAATCGATCTGGAGAGACAAAGAGGCCGAGGAAGAGCTTCGTCAACTACAAATCCCTGTCCGTATCGTCAGTACTTGGGTCGACCGTATCCTTCAGTCGGCTGGAAATAAGCCTGTCCGTGGACTAGGTGGACGAATCTACTTCTTCAATAAAGCGAACAAGCCGATCGCCGTCGATGGTACACTGACGGTCTATCTCTTTGATGATGTCGAAAATTCAGGCCATTCTTCGGTACCCAAGAAAAAATATGTCTACACCCAGGAGAATTTTGCCTCACACAAAACCAAAGATAAAGATCTCGGTATTTCGTACAATATCTGGGTCCCATGGGGAGATATCCGTGGCGAAGAAAAAGAGCTCGCCGTCGTTCCCGTCTTTACCACCAGTAGTGGCCAGGTCATTACTGGTAAACAAGTCAAACAACGACTCCCTGGTTCTCGCCCTCAAATGAAAAGCGAGTTTTTACGCTCCGAAGCTTATCGGCAGTTTGCCAACGAAAGAGCCCTCCAACAATTTGGGCAATCGAGTCTCATCATCAATGGACATGAGAGCGATCTCAACACAGCGACCTTTAACTTACCCAACTCACTCAAACAACAACTCCAAAAGAACGAAGCCCCTCCAGCGAGCTGGCAGGTACAACCTCAGGGACCCTCTTTAGAGGTCATGAACCGACCAAAAAATCAAGAAGAACGACCGACGACATCGCCCCAACAAAACTATCTCTCGCGAAACTTCGCCCCAATTGGATCACGACAACAAAACAATATCCACAACCAACAACAGAGAATGGCTCCTCAAACAGAGAGTTTTCACCACAACGAAACGACAAATAACAGAATCGTCGACCACCAGAATCATTATTTTCAAAACGACACAACGATTCAACAGGGAAACTTTCAGCAGGTCGCCCCTGACGGCCGAGGAGTCAACAACGGATACCTCCCCAACCACAACTGGTCAAACGGTCGACAAAGTGGCATTCCACAAAATGGCTACATGCCAAATAACAATACCACAGGCAACAATAACATAGATAGCTCAGGTACGAAGACGACCGTTACCTATTCACCAGGTTGGAATCGTCTTGTGAGATAACGACGATCTCGTTTTGAACCTTGTCGATCCCTGGTTCAAACAGTACCAACCTCTTTGCAAGGTCTCGGGCACTCGCCGAAGCGACATTCCCCCTGAGAATTGCCGTCCTCCCCTCCATAGTGATCGAAACCCCACCATGACTCTGAAGGGTTGGAATTTCATTGAAGATGGCCCTCGCACGTCCAGGAGCCTCGGCAATACGACTCGGCGGAGTAACGATTGCCGTAACGACCTTGATTCGAATCACATTGTTCTGGTTTTGGCGATTGCGGTTGTTTTGATTATTCCGGTTGTTCCGATTCTGGTTGTTATTGCCACCACCTCGATTATTCGACGTGCCACCCCCACTCTGCTGGCCACTCTCACCACCTAAGGTCGCAACCCCGGCAGCGTCGGTAGCATCGGCTCCGACAAACGTACCCCGGCCTGTGTCACGGGTGACATCTTCGATCAGGTTCGTCCCAGCCTCATTGGTCGTCGTAGTCGTCGTAGTCGTCGACCCACCCTGCTGTTGCCCATAGAGGGTCGTCGCAGACGACATCGCCAGAAGGATCCCAACAAAAAATAATGTTCGTCTCATCTTATTCTCTCTACCTTTTATCCTGATAACTTCAAACCGCGACGGAGAACCTTCAAAATCTGGTTTCTGAAAATAAAAAGCCCCACTCCCCCAATCTATCGGCCGAACCATCGGTCTCACTCAAACCGTTGACCCAAACACTGGATCACCCAAGCCAGTCTCTACGTCCCGTAAAGGTGGCGAGAGCTACCTCACCCTCAAAAAACTCCCCCCCTTACCCAAAAAGGCCAGAAGGAAAAGTCTTTGCAAACACCCCCATGAAAACGGCCCGGTCCCCTTTTATCCTAAACAAATTTTTATTCGGTCAAAACAAAATATCTAGGGCCCCCAAAGAGTAAAAGAACCAAAAGGCAACCTAACATCATCGGGATTTTTTGAGGTCGCATCGTAGGGGCCATTATTGCCAAAAGGCTGTGGATAAAAATCAAATACTCTTCAGTACTATAAAGTAACCAAATCAGCGATCAAAAGCAATCACTAAAAGCAACCCATTCCCAGAGCAATAGCATATCAGATGGTCGGTACACCCTTCCGATTTTCGCTAAAATCTCCCGATTTCTAAAATTTTTATAACTTTTGGTGAAAACTTGAAACTAAGGAGAAGAAGTCGCAGTAGAATCGACTGGAGAGGTTTTCTCTTTGAACCTTGCAGAACTTCTTCTGTTTCGTTGAAATTCTTATCTTAAAAATAATCTCGTCTGTAGACTCAAACCTAAGGATTCATGCACGATGCAAGCGACTCTCAAATCTTTTTTTCGTTCCCCGTTTCTGTCGGTAATTCTATCGGTATCCCTCTTTATTTTACCCCTTGGCCCGGCGACGCAACTTGCCCTTGCAGACTCTCAGCCGATAGCAAAGTGGGAAAAAACAGAAACGAAAAAGACCAAAGAACGACCCTCTGCCGAAGACATCTTCCCTGAGACGACCCTCCTCTATCTTCAAGTCGCCTCGGCAAAACAGCTCTATGAAGATTCTCAAGAGACCAATTTAGGACGTATGTTTCGCGATCCCGAAATGCGTCCACTGCTCGGTGACCTCTACGACGCAGCGACAGAGGCCTTTCAAAGTGTCGAAGAGAACCTAGATGGAGTGAGTCTGGAAGAGATACTCGATCTCTTTCAGGGAGAAATCGCCTTTGCCATCGTCGACCCACTCGAAGGGGACCCCGCTTTCGCCTTTATGATCGACTTCGGCGATGCACAAGAGACGGCCGACAAACTTTGGAACCGTGGAAAAGAACTTTTTCAAGGTCGCTCAGAAGTGAGTCAAAGAGAGATCGAAGGGATCACGATCGACGTCCTCAGCGGCAATGACGATGAGGCCCTGCTGCAATTCACCAAAGATGGAACTTATGTCTTTACGAATAACGAGATCGTCGCCCAACTCATCCTGAACAACTGGGCCGGTAAACCGAATGAACAGTATGGCCGACTCTCCGACAACCCAAAGTTCAAGGCGATTATGAAAAAATGTGAGGTTCCAAACCAGGAACCACATATGACTGCCTTCGTCGATCCGATCGGGTTCTTTAAGACCGTCGCTAGAAACGAACCGACAATGACCCTTGCCCTGATGATGTTACCGAGCCTCGGCCTCGATGGCCTCGAAGGTGCCGGTGCCAGTATGACGCTCAATACGAAAGATTTTGACGCCGTTCTCCATGCCCACCTCGCCCTGCGGAGTCCCCGATCGGGAGTCCTGAACTCGATCGCACTCGATACCGGTGACTTCACCCCTGAAAACTGGGTCCCCTATAACGCCGCCTCTTACGCAACCCTTTATTGGGATGTCGAGAAAACCTACACCAACACGACTGAACTTTTTGATACGTTCCAAGGATCTGGAAAGGCTGCAGAGGGACTGCAAAACCTCTCCTCGGAAATCGGTGTCGATATTGAGACCGAGATCATCCCCCAGCTAGTCGGACGTTTTACCCATGTTACATGGTCCGAGCCCCCTGCACGTATCAATGGAATGGCACAAGTCGGAGCAATTCAGCTCAAAGATGCCAACGAATTTCAGAAGGTCCTCGACACCTTGGCCAATCAAGTCGGCCTTGAACATCGCTCCCTCGGAAAAACCGATTACTATTTTCGGGACCTCGACTCTGACGGTCGTGGCCAAGGCGAAGAGGGTGATGACGGAAGGCAAAGTAACCTTGACCTGCGAAGACCTCAACTCTGTGTCGGAATCGTCGACGATTTTCTGCTGATCTCTGATAGTGAAGCGCTCCTTCACGAAGCGATCAGTGGTTCCAAAGATCCTAAACTGTCGTTGGCCAACGAGATCGACTTTAAACTAACCCACAGCAAAATCAAACGTCTTATCGGTAACCAAAAGGCGAGCATGATTGAAATCGATCGCCCCGACGAGTCGATGCGCATGCTTTACGACATGATCCATAGTGACGACACGCAAAGACTTTTAAAACGTTATCAAAGTAGTGAAGACTCAAACAGTTTTCAAAACAGAACGCTCGAAACGCTCGACGGCATTCTCACGGAAAACCCACTTCCATCTTTTGAGGTCATTAAAAAATATCTCGCCCCTGGTGGTGCTATTTTAATTGATGACAGTTCGGGAATCCATTATACCGCCTTCGGCATAAGACGTTTACCCGAAGAGGATATCGACAGATCGAACGATCAAAAATAGAAGATCAACCAAAGGTCGTCACAAAGAGATTAGATAACGAAGGGGCATAAGTCTCTCAATCGTATCAAAACAGAGAGGGGACAAATACCGAAAAGGTTTTTGTCCCCTCTCTTTTAGAAATTCTAAAACT
>JALCBQ010000106.1:7571-8938 GCA_028066335.1 Pirellulaceae bacterium | reverse complement strand
CTTTCGATCACTTGTTCAGGGACTTTTATCTTCCTAAGGTCAATGTAGTCATAGTGTTGCGACGATGCGATGACCTTGGCAACCTCTTCGCCGGTAGCATAGCCCAACTTGATAACAGCATCTTGAATAGGGGTATCGGTATCGCGACTGACTTGCTCCGCCTCGTTTGCCTGATCTTGGCTAATGGTTCCCTGCTGAATGAGAAGATCTATATAGCTTGCGCCAGCGACCATAAGTTCTCTCCAAATCCTTGCGAAATGTAAAATAGATAAGTCCTTAGCTTAATTTGGCTTTGGCAAGTTCGGAAGGTTTTTGTTCGCGATTTTCGCATAATATTGTCAGATACCTGCAGAAATCTCGCCTCGTTTGCTCATCTATTCTTTATCTACCCACCCTCAGGGTCGTGGAAGGCTCCCCCCCTTGGGTGCCGAGAGGCGATAATTTTCACCAGTCCCCTTCTCATTTCCAGATGCCGTTATCCAAAAAAGGTATTCCAGATAACATCGCCCAGGCTGCCAGAATCGCCTATCCTTGGACACCAGTTCCTCAAACCAAAAGGGCATAATTACCCATAGAGAAGATTGTTGTTCGCCCGATATGGGTAGAAAAAGGGGGCAATTTCTGGCGAAAATTGCTCCTTTTTTAGATCAGATCACCCCAAAATGACCTCTCTTTGTGAAATTTCGGTGACGATTTGAGAATTTTTAAAAGGTCGCTTTTCCACTGTCGAAACTTGGGCGATCTAGAAGTTCATTTTTACTACGTGGCAATTCGGGAGATATAGAGAGCAAGAGCGATTTCAAAACCGAGAGCGACACAGAAGGCCAGATGGTAACAAGAAATAGAGGGGAGCAAAGGCTAGCAACGACTCGTCACTAACTTAACTATTACTGTCATCTCTTGAAAGAGCCTCTCGGCACTTTAAGCCCAAAAGAATCTATTTACCAAACAATAACGTCCATATTCTTCAGTGACTCTTTTATCTCTTTATTCAGTCGAGATTTCTGCTCTGGTGAGAATAAGTTGCCATTGAGCTTTAAAAAAGTTAGACTCTTCAGTCGCCTAATTTCAGGGGGCAAATTTGTTAGTTTGTTATTACCAAGGAAAAGAAATTGAAGGCTCTCAAGTTGGTCAATTTCGGAGGGTAAACTCGTCAGTTCATTGCGAGCAAGGTCAAGGTGCTTTAGATTCTCCAGCTGACCAACTTCAGGGGGTAAACCCGTCAGATCATTATTATTAAGTGTAAGGATTTGGAGATTTTCTAGCTGAATAATTTCAGGGGGCAAACTCGTCAGATCATTATTACTAAGTGCAAGGATTTGGAGATTCTCTAGCTTGACAATTTCAGAAGGTAAAGTTGTCAGATC
>JALCBQ010000106.1:0-7471 GCA_028066335.1 Pirellulaceae bacterium | reverse complement strand
TTCTCTAGCTCGACAATTTCAGGGGGCAAACTCGTCAGTTTGTTACCATTAAGGTCAAGGATTTGGAGATTCTCTAGCTTGACAATTTCAGAAGGTAAAGTTGTCAGATCATTATTACTAAGTGCAAGAGATTGAAGATTCTCCAGCCGACCAATTTCAGAAGGTAAGGCTGTCAGATTATTATCACCAAGGTCAAGGCGCTCTAGATTCTCTAGCTCGACAATTTCAGGGGGCAAACTCGTCAGTTTGTTACCATTAAGGTGAAGTTTCTTTAGATTCTCCAGCTCGACAATTTCGAGGGGGAAACTCGTCAGTTTGTTCGAATGAAGGCCAAGCTGCTCTAGATTTTTTAGCCGACCAATTTCAGAAGGTAAGGCTGTCAGATTATTCTCACCAAGGTCAAGTTTCTCTAGATTCTCCAGCTCGACAATTTCGAGAGGGAAGCTCGTCAGTTTGTTACTATTAAGGTGAAGTTCCTTTAGATTTTCTAACCGACTAATTTCAGAGGGGAAGGTTGTCAGATTATTCTTATTGAGATTTAGGATCGCCAGATTTGTCAGGTTTTTAATATCTGGTGGTAATTCTGTTAGATCATTACTCGTGAGATCTAAAATTCCTAACTCCTCCAGTTCAAAGAGCTCTGGCGGTAGCTCTTTAAGACTTAGTTCCGAAAGGTCAAGGAGAATCGATGACCCTTTTTTTGCAGCCTCAATCCGTTTCTTGGCAGTTTTTATGTTATCAACAGAGAGGTTAGCGTCGTCACCCTTCGCCGATGTTTGGGCAAAAAGAGGTGGAGTGTTAACGGTCTCTGCAATGCAAAAAACGAAAAGAAGGATCCCAAAAGGTACGATTGGGAGAGAGTATTTTGGGCAATAGATTCGCATGAGAGCCCCCTCTTACAATTCCAGATAGTTCCTAACTCCAAACACTCCCCCCCATCCTACCGCTTTTAAGAAGACGTGTCAAACAAAAACGACAATCAATATTTTAGAGACGCTCAACCACTTTTTAAACACACAAAGAACGATTTTTCTCCTAGATGTCCCCAGTTCACGAAGAGTCGCCGCAGGTGTGGTAACACAGGCTTGAATCGAACAACAAAACCCTCCATGAAAAAAGAGAGAGAAGGCTTTCCCTAGTCTTATAAAAAACTTATAAAAGACCAAAGGTGCTACTTCTCTCAATGATTGCGAGATTCTCAAATTGTCAATGGCGAGGGGGATTTTATGGGAGGGTGTAAAGGTTTTGGAGGTTATGCTAGCACTCAAGACAATTTAATGGATGGAAACAAAAACGGCCACTTTGAAAATGAATCCAAAGTGGCTAAGTATAAAAGGTTAGATATAGTTTGAGAGAAAAGAATCGGACGTATTCTATTTGTCATCCTCCTTGGTGAATGAAATTCTATGGTTGTAATGTAGTATGCCAGTTTCTGCGACATCTTCTCCGGAGAGTGTTCGAAAGTATCTTTCCGGTAGATGGTACCCACGCTCCTTAAAGTAAATGTCATCAACAAGCTTGGCTAGAATCCAGCAGTCAAATAATTCACGGGTAGAAGCTCTCGTGGTCATATCCCCCATGATAAATCCTGACCCTGTAATTCCAATGGTAATATTACCACGGTCAGTCTCAACTTCTATTTTTCCGAAAGGTGTGTGATGATATGAATAAAAGGTATACTGATTTACAGGCCTCATCGACATTTTTCCAAATTTCTTAAATACCTCGAATTCCCAATCTTCCTTAAGTTGGTATTCAAAACTGTATTCCACGGTTTCAATCGTCGGCATTTTTTGTAGCTTATCTAGGGGGCGAAATCGGCCATCCTCTTCGTAGAGGTAAATTTTTACGCTACTAATGTCTATTGCGAGTCCGGGCTCGTCACTGCCATAAAATTCAAGGTGTAAAGCGAGATTCCAAAATTCCTTGTCGAATTGTTTCCACCGGTCATCTTGATTTTGTAGAGCAGCCTCTTGTAGAGTTTCGCCACTAGGCTCACCGGCTCTTAGGTAATAAATCCCTGAACCGAGAATGAGGATAAGACTGACAAGAAGCGGGGCTCTCAGTGATAACATCGGGTTTTCTCCTAAATTAAGTACTAAAGTTTACCAGAGTGGCTCTCCCATGCCCTCCCATGAAAAATACGGTTGTAATCAGAGTTTTCGATATAGTGTGTAGTCATCTTTAATGGCCTTAGCGCACCTGCAAAGATAAAGAGCGGACATTTTTTTAAGGACCTCAACATGCTTGCTGGATTCCTCATTCCACAAACGCTTTTCGCTAAAGGAAATCGCAGTATTTGAAATTGATTGAATAGTTTCTTTTTCATCTGGACTCCAGTCAACTTGATGAAATCCTGCTCCTAAAAGTAAATTTTTTTGATCGACAAGATCAAAAATGGAATCGCTGGCATCAAAAGGGTTCAGAAGTTGCCTTTCGTTCAGGTACTTATAATTGTCAACCGAATAATTCTGCATGACGTAGTCGCAAATTTCTAAAAAGTCATCTCCAGAGTCTTTGTTATAGCTTGGGTCGTATAGATGACTTGCCTGTACCGTTAGTACTGTATGAATGCCTATGATCGTATCAAAGGTAGCATCTTCATTTCTTACAAGATCAATAAAGACCTGGAAGTAATAGTTAAAGGCCTCTCCGCTAAGATCTTCTAGAAATTCTGAAATTTCTCCTGAATTGCTTAGGAGGAGGAGATCTTCAAAATCTTTATAATGTTTCCCACCAAACGTATCCCAGATCATCTCATGAATTTCTGGGTAGACGTCATCAAGGAGGATTTCTCTTGTGGGTGGAGTGTTTATTTTCATTTTAAAACCTAGTGATTTATATATGACAAAAAGAGCCTACTTTAGGAGCTGAAGAAACAGGTTATTAACGTGATGAGCAATTGGGCATTTTTCTTGCTATTATTTTTGGGGGGCTAGCATTTTAGCCACGATTTTTACGATTCGCAAACAGAGTGCCCAAACACAAAAACTAAAGTATAAAAAGAGGATAATCTAAACTCACTGAAATCAGCCCGAGAATACCAAAATGAAGAAGCGTAAAGAACCATTTAAGGGGCAATAAAATTAGCCATAAAATCGTTCCAAAAACAATCATTTCAACAATATTCAATCGAAACTCTTGTTCTTTAATATTCAACAGTCGTCGGAATACCTTTCATGAGAAGAATCCCCTATTTTCAGGAGAAAATCGGGCTCGATTAAACATTGAACGAAAGCTTGGCAACCGACCATAAACCTAACAAGTACCAAACACCAAGAGCAGCAGAGTGAAAAAACATTCATTTTACAAGAGGCCAGTTCGTCCCCTTCTTGATGTGCACATAAATGATAATGATATCGCTCCAGGAACCGTTATGAACAGGTTAATAAGCTTTAAAAAGAAAGGGAGCGAAATAATTTCATCTGTCCCTTTATATTCAAAAAATTGATCAATGGCGATGGGGGTAGAAGCTTAAAGGTTCTTGAGGGTTGTGCTAGGACTCAAGGCAATTTAATGGATGGAAACAAAAAAGGGCGACATCGCAAAGGGGTGCGAGATGGCCGCTGGTTAAAAACCCGCCCTGATATAGTGCCGGGTTACGTACATATTACGGATTTGCGTAATAAAGCATAAGGGAATGCCCCCCCAATAAAAGCCATATCACGAGACAGGTTATATGAAAAATCAGGTGAACTGGAATAGGCCATCGGTTATAGCTTTTCTTAGTAATAAAAAGCATAACGAAAACGTAAAGAACAACAGTTAGAGCAAGAAGAATTAAGCCGCTGTAAGGAAACATGTCCGTAAATCTCAACCTGAGTGTAAACGCTAGAGCTAGAAAGGGCCCGCCCAGCACAATAATGAAATCAGATACACTTTGATTTAGAAACCAGACCACCAAGAGTATAACAAAATAAACTGTTATTAGATGCTGTACAAGACATCTATTTTTACCCTGTGGGTTGCCTGGAGCGAGCAGCTCTTCTTTGGAATCTTTCTCGTTCATAATGCTTTCTCCTATAGGGTGCTAAATTATGGATTTTTAGGACAATTATTCCCATTGTTTATTTGGGCGCACCTGCAAAGATAAAGAGCGGACATTTTTTTAAGGACTTCAATATGCTTGTTGGATTCCTCATTCCACAAACGTTTTTCGCTAAAGGAAATTGCAGTATCTGAGATGGATTGAATTATCTCTTTCTCGTCTGGTGTATCCTTTTTTGACGGTTCGCCTCCTTTCCTCGCC
The DNA here is from genome assembly GCA_028066335.1 of Pirellulaceae bacterium. GTDB lineage: Bacteria > Planctomycetota > Planctomycetia > Pirellulales > Pirellulaceae > JALCBQ01. The sequence goes on along the minus strand of JALCBQ010000106.1, from coordinate 3,222 downwards.
CAAGTGGTGTTGTAAGCGATAAACGGGGCTCTGTTTTCTCGCGACCGCCGGTTGCGATTTTATTCTTCTCGATGGCCGATCGCATGTTTTAGGTTGGCAGTGGTTGGCGCCGCTTTGAGAGGGAGGGACTGAAGATCATTGACGGGGAGAGTAAAGCGGAAGGTCGCCCCAAGGTCAGGGTTGTTTTCTGCTGTCAATGTGCCACCATGGAATTCAATCGAAGTACGACAAATCGAGAGGCCCATCCCGAGCCCCTTCTTCTTTGTTGTAAAAAATGGTTCGAAAAGAGAGGATGAAATTTCCGGAGCGATCCCATGGCCACGGTCGGCGACGGCGACCTCGATTGCGTCTTTTTCCTCCGTCTGAGACCTAGCTTGTTGATGAGGTTGTCGCCTTTTGTATCGGCAGGTGACCTTGAGGATTCGTTCGTACGCAGGGATTTCTTTCATCGCTTCGATACTGTTGTGAATAAGGTTGACCAAAACCTGTTCGATCAAAATCTTTTCCATCGGTAGGCTGGGCAGCTCGTCGTCGAGGTCGTATTCAATTGTGACAGCGTTTGCTTTGGCATTGACTTCGAGAAGTGGCCGAATACCTTCAAGAAGTTTATGAAAATTATACAGCTCTTTTTGAGAGGCAGGCTTTCGAAGAAAACGGTTGATCCGTCGGACGATGTCACCAGCACGATTGGCCTGGTTGGCGATTTCGGTCGTCCATTCGGTAATAAGGGAAGAGGAATCGTCCTCTGGGGTATCGGCGATTGTTTTGCATGCCTCGGCCAAGTTTGAAATTGCGTAAAGGGGCTGGTTGATTTCATGGGCCATTTCGGCGGCTAGCTCACCCATGGTACTTAAACGTGAGGCGTGAGCCAGCTCGTTTTCGCGGTCACGTAGACGTTTATTGGCTAACTTCCACTCGGTAATATCTTGTGCGATGCCGGCGACCCTGAAAAGTTTGCCTGAAGAATCAAAGATTGGAAAGGCCCGGTCCCGTATCCACCGAATGGTGTTGTCGGGGCGAATAATACGGTACTCTCGAACGAGTGAACCATGTTTGGTTTGGGTTCGGTATTGTTTTTCGACCCGTGGTCGATCTTCTGGATGGATACTCTCACTCCAGGTACGAAGACCAGAGAGCAACATTTCACACGAGTAGCCAAAAATTGTCTCGTAGGCAGGACTTAAAAAGGTAAGGCAATCTTTTTCCCAATCACTGAGCCAAAAAATATCGTTAATGGAGTTAGCAATTTGTTGGACTCTCTCTTCACTTTCTTTGAAAGCTCTTTCTGCTTCACTTTTTTTGGTGGTGTCTCGAATAATAATGACGACCTCTTCTGATGAAAGTGGTATATGTCTTGCTTCGTAGACTCTCTCACCGTTGGGCACAGCCAGAACGTACTCAATGACCTCTATCGTCTGGTGGCTGATCGCTTTTTGGACTGCGTCGAGACATTTTGAGGCGGCCGGTTGTGGGAATGCTTTTTGAATCTTTTTCCCTTGCAGGGCTCTATGTTCGGCATAAAGAGCCTGGGCACGTGGCGAGGCGTAGTATTCGACGATGGTTCCATCTTGGAGCACACGAACCTGCAGGTCGGGGTAAGCTTGAAAAATCGCCTTGAGGTTAGAAGTCGTCTTTTTAAGAGCTTCGATATCGCGCCGGTGTTCGATTGCGATTCCGGCGAGGTTGGCCGCCGAGGAAAGAAGGGTGATATTCTGCGCTGTAGGATAAAGTGGTAAAGGATTGTGAATAACAAAGGCCCCCAGAATTTCTCCTTCACTTGAAAAGATCGGTTCAGCCCATGCCGAGCGAATCTGGTAGCGGGTAGCAAACGGCTGTAGGTTCCGCCAATGAGGGTCGGTTTTGATATTCGTGCAGAGGTTTCTTTGTCGGTAAAAAATAGCTGCACCGTGGGCACCCGAAAAGTGACCAATCTCCTGGGCTTTGATTTGATGAATATAACTATCGGGAAAGCTTGGCGCCGTTACCTCGGTGATTTCCTGGTCTTGTACCTCAATAATTGAACACAAGGTGTCTGGAGCTTGCTCTTCCGTCGTTTTGCAAAGATACCCCAAAATTTCAGTGAGTGGGGTATTGGTCGTCAATTGTTGCAGTATATGGTTTTGTCGTCCAAGAAGTCGTTGAGAGCGGTGGTGATAAATGACTTGTCCTAACAGGTTCGCGACCGTTTGAACAAGCGAAATATCATCGGGGCTCATCTTCCGTCCAGTTGTGTTGAAGGTCGCCAAGATGCCGATCGGCCCTGAAAGATCACAAATAGGGGCACAAATAACACCAGTTACTCCAAAAGCACACAGGGTTTTTGTCCGGATAAATTCGGAGCTTTCTGATAAATTATCAATGGCGTGCAAGGTGCTGTATATAAAAGTCGCCCCACCGACCGATTGTTCGGAGACCTCAATGTTTCCGCAATCCTTTGAGAGCATTTCCCAGCCGATGTCATGTTTTAGAACAAGACGGTTATAGGCAGGGTGATACGAAAATATTCCACAGCAGGTCATCTCCAGCGTTTCAGAAATACGACGTAACGCCTCGACCATGAACTTGTTGTGAGGCATATCTGAAAGGGCGAGTTGGCCAAGCTCGGCGATTGTCGAACGTTTATTTTTTTGGGCCGATAGCTCACGGGTAAGGGTAAGGTGCTGGCCGCAGGGGGTAGTATGGTAAGGTGGCAGATCCGAAGCCTGCGAGTTTGAATTTTCAAAGAAAAGGCAGAAGTAAGGGGCGTGGTGTGGTGACCCATGTTCCAGCTCTTTTAATGTTACACGGAAAGAGCGTATTGCCGGATTATTGTTGGTACTAAGGGGAAGATCGATTGTTTGAGAAGTCGTTTCGGACGAATTGAGAATGCGGAGAGGCGCCTCCTTCAGGAATTGCTGAATTTTAGATTGGCTAGAGAACGGAACACGTGCGAGGAGGTGCTGAATTGGGTTGAGTTTTGCAGTGCTTGGCGGAAAAAAATCTTTACTGGCCCCATTTGCAAAGAGGACATTCATTTGGTGATCCAGGAGCCAAACGGCATGAGGCAGCAGATCCAGAGTTTTTCCCAGGAGGACAACCTGTGTTTTGAGAGGTGGTGCCGATTTTAAGAAATGGGGGCTATGAATCTGGCTACCTTCGAACAGGTCGTTTGAAGAGGGTTCGTTTTTTATGCCATTTGTATTTTCTTTGGTATTTTGTTCTTCCCCTGCTCCCATTGTGCTC
>JALCBQ010000105.1 GCA_028066335.1 Pirellulaceae bacterium | reverse complement strand
GGTCCTGCCATAGTATGGTTGGAAAGTCTGCGAAGAGGTAGGTGCTTAGGGTCGACGCCAGGGACTTCTGCAGCCCGCCCCAAGGGACGCTCGAAATCAGCATAATGTTGCCCCTGAACAGGTGACATATGGCACCCTTGACAGGTTTGGCCCTGTTGGGCAGCGGGACTGTTTTGCCACTCACTAAAAGCTTCCTCTAACCGGACACCGGCTGGGTTGGTTACATCGTGGCACTCGGCACAAAATTGTGACGATTTAAGATAAGAGTGGCCTTCTGTCGGGTGGGCACCGAGCTCTTGAGAGACGGTGTCTTCGAAGGGGCCATAAATACAGCTATCCAGCACCTGCCCCGGAGCGATCGAGATCCGGCCACTCGCTTTATATCGTTTTTCTTTGCGGCGATGACAAACAACACAGGTAACACCTTCCATAGAAATTTTCGATCGGAGAGTATTCGGTAACAAACCGTTTTCACCCAATGTTGTACCGATCGGTGTATGGCAACGTGAACAAAAGGTTCCAAGGGTCCCTCCTGTTCTTTCTTGCAATGTATCATTAAATGCTACAAAGGCAGGGCTATGTTGTGCATAGGCGTGCATAGATCGTGACCATTCGGTATATTGTCGTGGGTGACAAGCTTTGCACTGTTTGGCAGAGGGGAAGTCATAAGTTGTTAAGGGAGTGATATTGCAGGTTTTAGGAAGTTGATATTGTAGGGCACCTCGGTCAATCCAACGTTTGATTGTGGTGAGCTGAACTTCTGTGAGCCATTCCATCTCGTCGGGGGGCATCATTGGCATCTCGGGAAGGTCTGAGTCAGCATGGTTCTCAACATTCCAACAAATTTGATCCCAGAGAGGAGATTCGTCCGATTTTCCAGGAACGATCAACAAGTCGCCCAGGTCATCTTTGGCAGCAATAAGACTTTCATAACTCGTAAAGTCGGTTCTCTTGTTTTCACTACGATGGCACTCAAGGCATTTGGTTGCAAGGAGTTGTCGTACCTCTAGCCAGTCTGGATCAAGAGCATAACTCTCGGTTGCTGAAAACTGGGTTGATTCAGATCCTCTCGCCGTTAGACGTTGTAAGCAAAAACAACCAAAACCCAAAAGCCCAAAGCCAATAAGAAAAATTGCCAACCGGTATGTTAGGGCCTGATGAGACATATTTTCCAAGAGAGTGGAATGTGAAAAAGAAAATATTTTTATCGTTCTAAAAGCGGGAGACCTCTACTCTCTATCGAACGTAGAGAGTGGAAAAATCTATAAGAAAACGGTCAGAGTCGACGGCTTTTAACAGGTGCAATACAGAGAATCGGCGCAAAAGTTAAATTTTGACATCGATGTTTGTGCAGCGAGAAGCCTAAGCTTTTACAGGTATCTAGATTGGCCAAGTGGAAGGCAGAACTCCATTAAAAAAAGTGGCAAGCTATGCCACCTTTTTTACCCCTGAGCAAAGCCTACCACCAGGGAAAACTATTACCGCAAAAACTGTCTACAAGGAGTCGAGATAAATTGTTTCAAAATCCGATCAATGTCTCTATTTATTGCTTCATCTCGACGTAAGTAGGTCGTTTGGGATTTTTGTCGATTTCGGTAACGATGTCAACTGTCATGCCAGTAATACGTTGCATGCCGGGAACCATAATTCCTTCGAAATCGTCTGCTGGTCGATGATAATCGTTATGAAAATCCGAAAAAAACCAGAAGATTGGAATTTTTCGCCCATAGAAGCTCGAGTGATCGCTTGGCCCCGATCCGGAAGGGTGCTTTTCCATGTCAAACTTGTACTTTTTATTGAGTCTGTTTGCAATTTCATCAAATTCGGTCGCGGTACCTGTTCCGTAGAGCAATACCTTGTCGTTTCGGACACGTCCGATCATGTCGAGGTTGATCATAGCAACGGTGTTTTTCAGTTCAAAACGGGGATGATCGCAATAATATTTACTTCCGATCATACCGAGTTCTTCAGCAGTAAAAGCTATAAAGACAATCCGTCGGTTTTGTGGCCCTTTTGCGGCAATTTGACGAGCAATTTCGAGCATTGTCGCCGTCCCCGAAGCGTTGTCATCGGCCCCGTTGTGGACCTCTGCGGTCCACGGCCCGAGCGAACCATAACTTCCTAGGCCGACGTGGTCGTAGTGAGCACCAACAATAATCGTTTCGTTCGCATTAGGCCCTTTTCCTTCAAGGACACCGACGACATTTTTGACCTCTACTTCGTCGTATATCACGTTCGTTTGGCCAGCAGCGGAAACCCCTGACAAGAGAAGGCTTTGTGGTTTTTTCTGGTCATTAATTCGGTCCTCTGCTTCGGTTAGAGAGCCAAGATCTCCTTTGACCAAAGGTTCGACGGCAGATCGTTTTGCCGAAAAGACCGAGATAGTTCGATAGTTGCTATTACGGCCACTTCCGTTGAAGGCAAGGGGCTTATCGTTATCACTGGCCGATTCGATTTGCTTTGTATAGGTATCGATACGGGAGGTGAACCTTTTTACCGTTTCAAGATACTTGGCCAATTGTTCAGGAGTCGCTTCGCCTATAGCACGAAATTCGGTATGCGCCTGAGCCAAGGAATCAAGAGAACGAAGCAAACGCCCTCTCACACTACGAAGTTGACGTTCAATTTCTGCGTTATTCGAGACAAAAATTATAGCGGTTGCACCATGGTTAAGGGCGTTCGCAACTTTTTTCGAGGCACTCCGATGATCTTGGTTTTTTGCCTCTGCAAAGGCAGCTACTCCGTGCGGAAGTCCCTGAAGAACCAGAACGGCTTTTCCCTTAACATTGACGTTCGCATAGCTGTCGTATCCGAGGTTAGGAGCAGTAACACCATATCCAACAAAGACGACCTCACCGTCAAAGGTCGCTGTTCCGCCAATTGCTTGTGTATTGTAGTCACGTCCAATGGCAAGGGTATTTGTCCCTTCGGAAGTAGTGAACTTCAAATAGTTACTTGAAAGTGGGCCATGAAGTGTCCTTCGGGGAAGTTTAAAAACTTGAAAAGGTGAATCGCCAAAAACTTTGGTTTCAAGACCCATTTTTTTGAACTCAGCAACGATGTGATCAGCGGCCTTATCTAGGCCATCGGTACCGACTCCACGTCCTTCCAGTTCATCGGAAGAGAGGTATTTTATATCGGCAGCTATACGGTCGGCCGAGATCGACTTGGCAACTCCAGGCAATTTGTCCTGAGCCAAGGCAGAGGAATAGAAACCGACCAATACGGCCAGTCCTAGCAAAAATTGTCTTTTCATTTTTCTACCCGCTTTAAGGCTAAGGATAAATCTACCGAAACATCAAATCGAACTGACCAGTAATTTAATAATTTCAGGCCCAGTTTGCTATCCCTTACTAGAAAAAATTTTTCATTTTGTTACCATTCGTGTGGAAACAAAAGAACTGGGGGTAGACTTTGGATCAACGGGAGCCGATTTGTAGTAGCTAGGTCAATTTTGTGGACTTCTTTTCTTTTAGGTGGCTTAGGTGTCGTCGTTATTTGTTATACAGGGTCGTGATCAAGGAAAGCGGTTTGACTTAGGGGCGGGGACCCTTTTTGTCGGACGGGATCCGGCTAACCAAATTTTGTTGCACGATTCTGAAGTCTCTCGTCGTCATGCCGAATTAAGGACCGACGATCAAGGGGAAGTTCATTTTTATGACCTAGGAAGTTCGAATGGTTCACATATCAATGGTGCGGTTGTAAAGGAGAAGGTTTTAGTTAGTGGTGACCGCGTACAATTAGGGCAGACGTTATTGATTTTTACCGGCGTTTCGAAACAATCGTCGAGCACCCATGAGGTTCAGATCCTTTCTAGTACCTCACGAGACGAATCGAGGATTTTGAACTCTTTCGCTCCGCAGGAGGTTGGTAGTCCTCAGGAGAGTTCCTGGCTTGCCAGCTCAGCCGGATTCAAAGAGGGCCAGGAAGAACTGAACTATCTTCAGATTCTTTACAAAACGGCGTTAGTAGCAAGTCAGACGATCGATAATGAGCATTTATACCAAGAAGTGCTAGAGACTATTTTCAAGCAGCTTTCTCCTGACCGAGCTTGTATTTTGCTCTATGACTCTTTACGCCGTCGTTTTGTTCCCCAAATACAAAAATTTCAGCCCCGGTTGCAAAAAAGTCAGGCTCCGTTTGTTATTAGCGAAACGATTCTAGATTATATTTTTCAACAAAAAGAAGGGGTTCTTACAACGAATGCCCGCCAGGACGAACGTTTTGAGGACGCCAATAGTATTGTTAGCCAAGGGGTTCAAAACGCTATTTGTGTTCCTCTTCTTGGCCGTGTTGATGTTCTTGGGGCAATTTATGTTGATACATTTATTCCAGCTGGAACGGTAAGGGCCAGTGCAAAAAATCGATACACTGAGAACCATCTAAAGCTTATGGTCGCTATTGCACAGCAAACCGCTTTTGCTGTCGAAAATCGCCATTATTATAGCTCGTTGGTGCAGGCAGAACGGCTGGCAACGATGGGGCAGACGATTGCCATGATTTCGCATCATATAAAAAATATCCTTCAAGGGATTCAGGGAGGGAGTTATCTTGTGAATGCGGGTCTTAAAGATCAAGACCTTGCTGCGGTTACTAAGGGTTGGGAAATTGTCGAAAAGAACCAAGATCGAATTTCTCGCCTTGTTCTTGATATGCTTTCGTTTAGTAAGGAACGCCAACCCGAGGTAGAGCCAGAGAATCTCAATGATATCGTAACAGAGATTTGTGAACTTATGAAAGAATACGCAGCTAACAAGGAGGTTGCGTTAAAACTAACAGTCGATTCGGCATTGCCGATTGTTTGTTTCGATAAAGACTCTCTTCACAAGGCAATTCTGAATATTGTTTCCAATGCGATTGATGCGTGTGAAGACGATAATGGGGAGGTAACCCTTTCGACCTATTATCTTGCCAAAGAGAGGATGGTCGGAGTTGAGGTCGTCGATACCGGTTGTGGGATTGCTCTTGATCGACTAGAGTCGATATTTTCAATTTTTGAATCAAGCAAAGGTACCAAAGGGACAGGCCTGGGGTTAGCGATAAGTCAGAAAATTCTGAAAGAGCATGGAGGAGATATTTTTGTTGAAAGTGAACTAGGGAAAGGAAGTCGTTTTCAAATTCAGCTTCCTGCTGTTTTTCCCAGTCAAAAAACGTACGACTCTTCAAACACGTTAATGCACGACGAATAGGGAAGAGAAAAATTGAACATCACTTTAAATGAACACCATTTTGTAGTCAGACTGTTGGCCACTTTTTGTTGATGTTGTGCCAATCTATGGTTTAAGGGGTCTCTTTGGTTTTTTTCACAAATTCTTGAATATCATATGAATGTCCCATAACGACGAGAATGTCGTTCTCCTGAAAGACATAATCAGTTTTGGGATTAAAAAATATTTCACCAGTTGGTTTTTTAACACCGACGACTAATAGATCGAAATCTTTGCTAAGTCGACTCATTTTGACTGTCTTACCAAGAATTGGACTCGTTTTTGTAATTGGCAGCTCGTCAAGTTCCAGGTCTTCACTACCGATTTCGGAGAGGACTTCAAGGAGGTCGGCCGTTGTTGGGCGGGTAACGAGCCTCGCCATGCTTTGACCCCCAATAATTGTAGGCATGATAACCCTGTCGGCACCGGCTTGGCGTAATTTTTTCTCGGTTGACCTTAACTCTGCCCGAGAAATAATGAGAAGGTCAGGATTGAGATTTCTAGCCGTTAGTGTAATAAACACATTGTCGGCATCGCTTGGTAGGCTCGTCACCAACGTCTTGGCTCGCTCAATTCCAACTTTGAGAAGAGTCTCTTCTTCGGTGGCATCATCACGTAGGCCTAGAAAACCCTTACGCTCAACCTCTTCAATTGATTTTGCTTCCGAATCAACGACTGCGAAGTTCTGGTTTCGTTTAGTGAGCTCTTCGGTCAATGTTTGGCCGATCCGTCCGAAACCACAGACGATTACATGGTCGTTTAGTTCGTCAATTTCTCTTAACATGCGTTGTTGTCCTATAGCACGATGGAGCTCGCCGGCCGTTACCATTTGGATAAAGCCACCAAAAGTGTAAGTGGCTAGGGTCATACCGACGGCAATCATAATGATCGTAAATAGTTGTAATTGCGGTGAGAGGGAGGTGCTCTCACCATAACCAACAGTTGAGACCGTAATAACGACCATATAGATCGCTTCTAAAAGGGTTTTATCTTTATTGGGGTCGAGGAGATAATAACCAACGACAAAAACGAGCAGCGTTGCTACGAACAATGAGGCCCCTTGCCGAACCCTGCTAAGGGGAGAAGATACATCTAGAACTTTGTCGAGGATTGAAATCATGTGCGATAGGCCGAGTTAAAGTGAACATACTCCGTCGTGAGGTCACTGGTCCAGTGCGTTGCGCAGTTTTGGCCCATTTCTAGTACAAGCCTGATTTTGGTTTCAAAGTGTTTATTAAGGTCATCGGAAACCTCCTTTTCGGAAAAGTCAGCGGGGCGACCATTTTGATAAAGTAAATGGTCATTGAGCCACAGAGTGATTTTATCTGGGTCAAAGTCAACACCTGCGTAACCGGCTGCTGAAACAATTCTACCCCAATTCGGGTCACCTCCCGCAATTGCCGTTTTGACAAGCGCGCTTGAGGCAACTGTCCGAGCGATTATATCGGCTTGTTGTGCCGTCTTTGCCCCTTGAACCTGAATTTCAATAAGGTGTTTAGCACCTTCCCCATCAGAAGGGATTTTCTTTGCCAAGTCAATACAAAGCAAAGTCAGTTCCTCGGTAAAATTTGTAAATTCCTCAGCTGTTAGCCCTTCTGTTCGATTTGTACCACTTGCTAGTAGTAAAACGGTATCATTGGTGCTGGTGTGTCCTTCGACACTAATTGCGTTAAAACTTTTTGAGGTGGCGACCGTAAGTGACTGCTGAGCCTGCTCCTTTGTCAGTGGAGCATCTGTTAGTAGTAACCCGAGCATCGTCGCCATGTTCGGGCCGATCATCCCGGCACCTTTTGCAAGGCCAAGAATCGAACAGCTCTTACCCGAAACTTCAACCGTTCGGGAGCCCGTTTTTTCGCCTTGATCGGTTGTCATTATGCCACGAGCCGCTCTCAGAGTTGCCTCCTCATCATGGCCAAATTTTTGAAAAGCGTTGCGAATTCCTTCTCGAATCTTCTCCATCGGAAGAAATTGGCCAATAACACCGGTCGACATGACAAGGATTTCGTCACAAGAGGCCTGAGAAAGGCTCTCCGCCGAATACGTTTGACATTCTTTTGCAACAAGGGTCGCTATCTCGTGGGTATCGTGTTCTCCCTGTTTACCGGTACAGGCATTTGCATTACCCGAGTTAACGACGACTGCATAACAGGGTTCTAGGGGTGTCCGTTCTTGGCTCCAGACGACAGGAGCAGCGACAATTTGATTTTGGGTATAGACTCCTGCGGCCGTTGCCCCCGTAGGGCAGAGGACAACCACAAGATCGTCTTGAAGGGATTTCTTAACGCCACTGGTAACGGTAGAAAATTGAAAACCCGAGGGGATAGACAACATTGTGTATTATTTATTAAATGACAAAATAAAAAACATCAGGGCTGTTGAGTGAAAGTGCCAAGATCAAGATAAAAAAAAACGTTCTCTTTGGCAAGACACGATGTTTGTCTATATGGTTCACTGGATAAAATTCCTTGCTACTTGCAGATGAGTAATGGGCTGTTTATACTTTCGTTCTGATTCTCTGCACAGTTTTACTTTTCAGATATAGAAATTTTAGTTCGATGAAAGGTTGTAAAATGGGCTCATTTGATCTCAGTGCCGTTCAAAAGGCGTTAGTTGAATTTCAGCTAGATGGTTGGTTGCTCTATGACTTTCGTGGTCTAAATGTTTTAGGGCAACGTGTCATGGAGGTCGATCCTGAGCTTGGAGTCTCTCGACGTTACAGCTACTTTATCCCTGTTAATGGCGAGCCGCGGAAACTTGTTCATCGAATTGAGCAGGGAACTCTTGATCACCTGCCTGGCAATGACAAAACGGTCTATCTTGCTTGGCAAGAGTTCGAAAATGGCCTTAAGTACCTTGTAGGAGATGCCAAAAAGGTCGCTATGGAATACTCTCCAAGGAATGCGAACCCCTATGTTTCAAGGGTCGATGCAGGGACAGTCGAGCTTGTCCGTAGTTTTGGCCCTGAAATCGTCAGTTCTGGCGACCTTGTCCAGTATTTTGAGGCCCGCTGGGATAGCCAGCAATGGAATTTGCACCTTGAGGCCGATACCTTTACTCAGCAAGGGTTTGAAATCGCTTGGGATTTTATGGCCGAAGAAATTCGGAAAAACGGGGCGGTACGTGAGTATACCGTTCAGCAGAAAGTTATGGACCATTTTACATCAAACGGGCTGGAAACTTATCATCCACCAATCATTGCTATTGGGAAAAATGCGGCAAATCCTCACTATGGTCCCGAACAAGGGAACGATGCCGAGCTAAAAGAGGGAGACCTTGTCCTTGTCGATATGTGGGCAAAGATGAGCAAGCCACGCGCCGTTTATAGCGACCTAACCAAAATGGGCTTTTTGGGTACCGAGGTACCTCAGGTCTACCAGGACCGCTTTACCATTATCGCACAAGCACGGGATGCCGCCATTGAACTTGTCAAGGAAAGAATGAGCAAGGACGAACTTCTCTATGGTTGGGAAGTCGACCAAGTCTGCCGCGATGTTATTGTAAAGGCCGGTTACGGTGACTACTTTGTTCACCGAACGGGGCACAATATTGGTCAGGAAACCCATGGAAACGGAGCACATATTGACAACCTGGAAACGCAGGAGGATCGGCGAATTATGAGAAATACTTGCTTTTCTATCGAGCCTGGTATTTACAAAGAGTTTGGAGTCCGTACCGAAATCGATCTCTTCGTCGATGGTGAAGGGAAAATCCACGTTACTGGTGGAGAGTTGCAATACGACATTGTCCCGATTTTAGCGAGATAGCTAACTTTCCGGGACGTATTAGATATTTAGGCAGGTTGGGGAGTCGTTACTTCTCCCCAACCTGCCATTTTATTTTGATAGAAAGCCTCGTACCGGCCCTCTTCGATTGCTTGGCGAGCTTCGGCCATAAGGCGTTGGTAATATGTGATGTTATGGATCGTTAGAAGGACAGGTCCTAACATCTCGCCAGCAACAAAAAGATGGCGTAAAAACCCCCGACTTCTCCGGCAAGCGGGGCAGGGGCAATTTTCTTCAAGAGGTCTTTCGTCAAGGCGGTGCTTTGAATTACGAAGGCGTAAAGGCCCTTCGTCGGTAAAAGCCAATGCGTTACGGCCATTACGGCTTGGCATCACACAATCAAACATATCAACGCCTCTGCGGATACCTTCTAAAAGATCTTGTGGTCGTCCGACACCCATTAGGTATCGGGGCTTATCGGCTGGCATAGCCGGACAGGTATAGTCAAGGACCTGATACATTTCTAAGGGAGGCTCGCCAACACTTAGGC
>JALCBQ010000104.1 GCA_028066335.1 Pirellulaceae bacterium | reverse complement strand
CCGAAAAGGGGAAAAACGGCGCCGGCGACAAACGACACGGCAAGTCGGCACCCGACCTGACGATTGAGGTCCCTGTCGGTACGGTCGTCATCGACCCAAGTGGCCCTTTTGTCATTAAAGACCTCTCAACAGAGGGCGATTCGTTTATTGCTGCCCGTGGAGGAAAAGGGGGTAAAGGGAATGCCCACTTCAAGTCAGCGACCAACCGTGCCCCCCGTGAATATACCGATGGAGGCGAGGGAGAACAGCGACGGGTTATCCTGGAGCTAAAAATGATCGCCGATGTCGGCCTTCTTGGAAAACCAAACGCCGGCAAAAGCACCCTGCTAAGTCGTATTTCCAAGGCTCGACCACGAATCGCCAGTTATCCCTTTACAACCCTTGTCCCTAACCTTGGTCATGTACAAATCGATTTCGACCGCAGCTTTGTTATGGCCGATATTCCGGGGCTCATCGAAGGAGCGGCCGAAGGGGCCGGTCTGGGGCACGACTTTTTACGCCACGTCGAGCGGGCCGGTATTTTGGTCCACCTTGTCGAACCCTCTCCCCTCGATGGGACGGAACCGATCGAAAATTATCTGGTCATTCGAAAAGAACTTGAACATTACAACCCAGTATTGGCCAAACGTCCCGAAATTGTTGTCGTAACAAAAGGGGAAATGCCCGATGCTCCCACGGTTCAAAAAGAGCTCGCCGAAAAGATCGATCGCCCCGTTTTACTTATTTCGTCGGTCTCTGGAATTGGTCTTGACCAACTTGTCAACTCGATCGATGCCGCTATAAAAAAGCAGAAAGAAGCCGAGGCGGGCGACATTACTTTCTAACGCCAAGGTTTCCTGCAGAAATTCCTAAAAAGCCCAGCCGATTTTGTGGATGGCGAGAGCCTTCAGGCTCAACACCTTTCCCCTCTTTTTAGAAAGGGATACTATTTTGGAAAATCCATCGCTTGAGTCGTCCCACTACCTTGCCGCTGTCGATATTGGAAACTCCTCAATACAACTAGGTCTCTTCACACGGTCGTCGCTCCAAAAAATGGCCTCTCCCCCGGTTGCAGGAAAGCACGTCCCTCTCGCATTAAGATATTTTTTCCCAAATGAGCTTGAAAAAGTAGCCTCTTTCCTTAGTGAGAACCTCAGTGAAAGAGAGGCGATCTTTTGGGCCATTGGTTCGGTTGCCCCAGACACCCTTCTCCTCTTTCAAAGCTGGCTCTCTGCCAATCGTCCTAACGACTCTCTTGTTGTCGTCGATCATCACCTTGTCCCTCTTAAGACAGAGGTCTCGCCGATTGAAAGGGTCGGTATCGATCGGCTCCTTGCCACTTATGCTGTTACCCTTAAAAAATCGCCGGCCTCCCCTGCGATTGTGGTCGATAGTGGGACTGCCTTAACGATCGAAGCGATTTCTGCCGAATCAATTTTTCTGGGTGGTGCTATCCTCCCTGGCCTTCGCCTTAGTGCCGAAGCACTCGGTCGTGGAACGGCTCACCTTCCCCTTTTACCGACGAATTTCTCTCAAAAGCCCCCTGTCATCGGTACTAATACCGAATTGGCGATTCAAAGTGGCCTCTATCACCAGGCGATCGGTAGTGCCAAAGAGGTTGTTCTCGCCATCGCCCAGAATTGGAAAAGCGAAGGATATACCGGCCCGATCGAGATCTATTTTGCCGGTGGGAATGGAGCCTTTCTCTCGGATAGCCTTGCGGACACTCTCCCGAAACATTTCCTCTGCCACCACTGTGAAACCCTTGTACTGCAAGGCCTTCTCTTTACCCTCGGCCTTACCCCGAGGGCGACCTCGTAGCCTGTTACTTTCTTCCTTAGAGTTTTATTCTGGTTATGCCCTCATCCTCTTCGATCGACAACACAACGGAGCGACCTGACAGGCCAATCGCCTCCCTGTTGACCCCCCCTGGTCTCTCTGCTATCGCGACCATCGGCCTAAAAGGGGAGAGGGCCCCAGAAGTTCTCAAAGAGATTTTTTCGCCGGCTGGTCGCCATTCAGGAAAAGGGCCTAAAACAGCGCCTTCTGAAATTTTTCCATTACAAAAAATTGTCTACGGCTCATGGAGGGGGCCAAACGAAACAGATCCCCAGGTCGCCCAAGAAGATATCATCGTTACTCAACTTGAAAGTGGCCATTTTGAGCTTCATTGCCATGGGGGTAACTATGCCCCAAAAAAACTTTTAGCCACCTTAGCTGAAATAGGTTGCCAAATTGTTCCGTGGGAAGAATGGCTCACAATGGTATCGGCGACGACATTGGCGCAAGAGGTCACTTTTGCACTGACGAAGGCAACGACCCTAAAGACAGCAAAATATCTATTACCTTTAGAAAATGCCTTAATCTCCAAGATCAACGAGATCGGCCAGCTCCTCGAAAAGACGATTGACCGTTTTGAGAAGGGTCGAGGGGTAGACGACAAGGTCACCGAGAAAGGGCTCTGTGATATAACGACAACAATAAACGAATTGTTAGAGACCTTTTCGTTTGGCTTCCATCTGGTCAACCGCTGGAGGGTCGGCATTGCAGGTTGGCCCAATGTTGGCAAAAGCAGCCTGCTCAATACAATTTTAGGCTTTGACCGGACGATCGTCCACGAAAGTGCCGGCACAACGCGCGACCTCGTTACAGCTACCAGTGTCATCAATGGTTGGCCGATCGAGTTTGTCGATACGGCAGGTATTCGAACCTTGTCACCGACTTTGCCACAAAAGCAGTCTCAGGAATCTCTTGAGGCCGAAGGGATTTCACTTGCACAAACATTCTTCGAAAAGGCCGATCTCCTTGTGAGGGTTTTTGATGCTACCCTTGGCGCCGAAAAACTAGCCCCGTTTCTCAATGAATTTCGAGAAGGATTGCTCGTTTTTAATAAAATCGATCTTTTAAGTCGCTCTGATAAAGAGGAGCTCGCCAGGTCGCCCCTTCTTTCTGACCGATCACTCGAAAATGTCCCCATCTGGATGAGTGCCCAAACAGGTGAGGGCCTTGATTATCTTTTCAAAAAGATCGAATCGGCACTTCTTCCAACCATTTGGCCCGTCGGCACCCCAATTCTTTTTACCCATCGGCAACGAACGATTGTCCAAGAGGTTTTAAGCCTAATTGGTGAGGCGGCCTCTCCGATAGAACCTAACACGACACAACCTTTTTCCCAAAAAGAGGTTACGGCTCAATCTCTTTCTAGGGCACAGGATGTTTTGGCCAAGTTTTAGGCCGATCTATACCTGCACCTCCTCTTCGGAAAGAACAGAAGGCCCCTCGCTTCCGGGTAAGTTTTCGGGACCGTTCCCTGTCACCTTTGACATTTTACAGGGGCACGCCTATGATTACAAAAGTCTTGGGTCGTCTTCATTCTTACCAAAAGAAAGTTACCGGTGTTTTACCTTTTCCTTCTCTTTATATTGTTGCCCCTTATTGAGCTCTTCTTGTTGGTCTATATCACCCTGGAGACCAATCTTCTTTTTGCTATTGGCCTCATTATTGTCACCGGTGTGATCGGGGCGGCACTGGCGCGGTGGCAAGGGGCCGGAACCTTGCGATCAATACAAAGTGACCTAGCCGCTGGCAAAGTCCCCAGTAGTTCGCTCGTCGATGCGTTGTTGATCTTTTTTGCTGGTGGCCTTTTGTTAACCCCCGGGATATTGACCGACTTTTTGGGGTTTGCCCTGTTGATTCCGTGGGGCCGTTTTTGGATTAAAAAATGGCTCTCGGCCCTCTTTCTCCGCCACTCACAGGGAAGTACAACGATTTTCACAACGTTTTCAAGGGGGCCCTTTTCTGCAAGTCCATTCCAAGAACCAAGTCCATCCGAAAGATTTTCGCCGTCGGAACTTATGGGAGAGGTCTCGCAAGAGACGCTCTATGAGTCTGATTCTTCTAAAGAGACTTTCGAAGTCGATATTATCGAATCGTATACCGTTTCAACCAACCCGGTCGAGAACGACCCGACGAAAAAAGAATAGCCTGCAAAAGAAGGTTTCATCCCCCAGCCTGGTATTCGCCCCTTGGTATTTGGCGAAGCTCTACTCGATCCACCCACCCCCTAAAACCTGTTGTTTGTCGTAACAGACGACGGCTTGCCCCGGTGCGACACCATAACATGGATTTTCAAAGACAACCCTTAGCCGCCCCTCGGGGAGAACTGTCGCTCTGGCGGCGACAGCTTTGGAAGAGTACCGTATTTTGACCGAGCAATCAAAAGGGCTATCCGGGACATTCACAAGCCAGTTCGTTTTGCAAGCAGTCAATTCGGTCGTGGCGAGAGCCTCTTTTTTACCAATAATAACCCGTCGTGTTTCGGGCTCAATTTTCACAACAAAATAGGGCTCACCCATAGCAATGCCCAGCCCTTTTCGTTGGCCAATTGTATATCGTTCGTACCCATCGTGTTGGCCAATGACCTCCCCTTCGGTAGTGACGATTTCACCACTGGTCTCTTCCTTTTTTCGGGGGGAAAGAAAATCGACATGTTTACCGGTGGTAACAAAACAGATCTCTTGACTATCTTTTTTCTCGGCAACACGTAGCCCGACGTTGGTTGCCATCTTACGAATTTCACTTTTGTGAAAATGTCCAACGGGCAACAACATACGATGGAGACGTTTTTTTTCAATTCCAAAGAGGACATACGACTGGTCTTTGGTCTCGTCGATTCCCATAAGAAGGGCCGGTTCGGTCGTCGGGTCGGCAGGTGTGTTTGCAAGTCGTGCATAGTGACCTGTGGCGACATATTCGGCACCGACGGAATCGGCATAGTCAAAGAGCTTGCCAAATTTAATCCAGTTATTGCACGCAATGCAAGGGTTTGGCGTTCGCCCCTGAAAATATTCTTCGGCAAAGTAATCCATGATTTCGCCGAATTCTTCCTCAAGGTTCAACGCATAAAACGGTATGTCGAGCCGATCGGCAACGAGACGGGCATCTTCGGCGTCGGTGGCGCTGCAACACCCTTGTTTATGGTCAAGGCGACCTAAAATCGGTAAAGAGTCCGATCCACCCTTTGTCTCTAACGAACACTGGGCAACGGGCGATTGCTCTCCATGTCGCATAAAAACACCGATGACATCGTGCCCCTCTTTTAATAGAAGCTCTGCCGCCACACTACTGTCGACACCACCTGACATTGCCAAGACGACTTTTGCCATTATTTTTCCAAAACAACAAAGGAAAATTCACCCCGATCCAGCCTTTATTATCAGCCGAACAACACCACAGGACAAGAACGAAAAGGGTAGCCACTTGTGTTATCGCTGACCAGGGGCTACCATAAGTGGCTCGAGAATATCTCAAACCGACGTTGGTTTTTCACCCTTTTCCCTCCTATTATAACCTATTTTCTTCGATGCTCGACAAAGAACTCTACAGCCGTGCCCAACAAATAGATGCCTCCCTTGCAACCCTGGGAGACTCTCTTTGACTACGCTACACGAAAAAAAGAAGTGCTAGACCTCGAAGCCGAAATGGCCGCACCAAATTTCTGGGACGACCAAAAAGAGGCACAAAAAAAAATCGACCGGCTCAAAACTCTCAAAACGATCGTCACCCCACTAGAGGCACTCACTGCCTCCGCCAAAGAGCTCCCTGACATGCTCGAGCTCGGTGAAGAAGAAGAGGCCTTCGCTCAAGAGGTCACCGCTGAAATCAAACGACTCGAAGAAGAATGCCAAAAACTAAGACTCAAGGCACTTCTCAGTGGTCCCCACGATGCCGCTGCCGCCCTTGTGTCGGTCTACGCCCGCGACGGCGGAACCGACGCCAATGATTGGGCCGAAATGATTTTACGCATGTATACGTTATGGGGCCAGAAAAATGAGTACAAAATCCAGCTCGTCGACAAAAGTGAAAACGAAGAGGCCGGAATCAATAGCGCTGCGATCGTTATTTCTGGTCCCATGGCTTATGGTTACCTCAAAGGTGAAACCGGGATTCACCGTCTTGTCCGCATTAGCCCTTTTAACTCCGAAGGAAAAAGGCAAACGAGCTTTGCCGCCGTCGATGTCTCGCCCGTCATCGACGACGAGGCCGAAGTTGAAATCGATGAAGCCGACGTTCGGGTCGATACATTCCGTGCCAGTGGCGCCGGTGGCCAACATGTCAACAAAACTGATTCAGCGATCCGCCTAACCCACATACCGACGGGGATCGTTGCTCAATGTCAAAGTGAGCGGAGCCAACACAAAAACAGGGCGACGGCCTGGAAAATGTTACGCAGCCGCCTGGCACGCCTTGAGGAAGAAAAAAGGGAGGCCGAGCAAGCTGATAAACACAAAAGCAAGGCCCGTGTCGGCTTTGGCTCACAAATTCGAAACTACTTCCTCCACCCAGACCAGCGGGTCAAAGATGCCCGAACCGGTTACACCGAAGGGAGTTTTCACAAAGTCTTAGATGGTGAAATCCAAGGCTTTCTTGAGAGCTTCTTGCGTCTCTATCGTGGCCAGGAAGAGGGAGAATCCTAAACGCCTATGTCCGATCCTTCCCTCGGCTTATCTTCTGATTCTTCGCCCCATTTGTCGTCAGATCTGGTCGCTTATCGCCTGACGACTGCCCCACTTTTTTTTCAGGAAAAGGAGCTCTCTCTTGAGGTGACCTTTTCTGAAGAGAGACCGATTTGGTCCCATACGATCGATCTTTGTGTCGATGAAAAAAGGATCGAATTGCTCAAGAGTGTCGAAGGGGAAAGAGAGCCCTCTAAACTGGCAAGTCCTGCCTTCCAACAGATACACCGGCAACAAATAGAAAAAGAGCAGCAAGAAGGACGAGACATAAAAAATCAAAAATGTATTCAAGAGGCGATCTTTCTCGTCGGTATTCATTGGCAGTCGCACTACTCGGCAAGTGTTACAACCGATGTTAAGGCTGATATTAAGACCGACGATCTTTCGAAAAACCTCTCTCCCAAAAACCTCCCAGATTTTCAGGGGGGGCCGACCCGATCGATCGACTTTGAACTCGCCTGTCGTGTCAAAGAAGATCTCGACTTTTTGGGCTCTACCTACACCTCTCTTTTCCCTTTTGCGAAAATCATTTCTCAAGATTCCTTTGGAAACAACGTTGTCGGATACCAATGGGAGATCGACCTGACAGACTCTTTGGGAGATACTTTGCCCAAAAAAGAGGTGCCGTCGCAAGGTACCTCCCCAAAGGCCGTCGTTACCTTGTCACTGGTATCATCGTCACCAGTATCATCTGAAGCGGTGACGTGTGAAGAATCGTCAACAAAACTAGAGGCGAGTGGTAACACCCTTACCGTCTCAACACCCCTCCCCCAGTCAAAACCGTCACCATCGACTACCGAGTGGGGGTATCGATTAGAAATGAAGGTTGTTAGCTAGCGTTTCTTTTTAAGAGGAGGTATCTTCATCAGCCGCTTTCTCTTGTTTTTTCTTTGAATCAGGGTTCGTCAAATGTGGGCCATTGATTATTCTTGACGGCGCAAGGCGCCCCGTGGCTTCCCAAGATTCTTTTGTGATCTTGCCAAAATGGGGACTACACAAGACCCAGAGGTTTTCCTCTTTTTTCGTGTCAGTTTTTCCATGTATTACAATGCTCACACATCTCCCAGCAAAAAAAATATTGATAGAAACCCTCACCCAATTTCCATTGAATTCTATAGTCTCTTCTTCAAGCAGGAAATCTGGTTTTGGTTCTGCAGCCAACATTTCTTCAATGATTTCCCGCTGTTTATTAGTAAATTTTGATTTGTTCTCACCCAAAGTGCTCCACAATTCCATAGTCTGAGTAGTAATTACAGTTAGACGTGCTGCCAAGGCCCCCTCTCCTAAACGGCCATGCATCTCCAAAATCTCTTTAAAGATGAAGTGTAAAATTATGACATACAAAGCATAACGATGTTTTTCCTCGTCACTAAGTTTTTCCTCGTCACTAAGTTTTTCCTCGTCACTAAGTTTTTCCTCGTCACTAAAAACACGGGAATAGTGAGGGTTTTGTAAATGCTTGGGATAATCGGTTAGCAGTTCTACTTTGTTTGAATATTCATTCATCATGTAACCTCTCCTTGTTCAATGGGTATTTCTCATCATGCCCCTCAATGGTAGCAGTCCAGATCAACCAGTGCAATTATAAAAGAAAGGAGAAGCCATCGTTTTCAAAGAATTCGAACGAGCCCTTTGTGACGGATATAATTCAGAAAAAACCCTTAAAGAAAGCAATGTTGAACTGCTTTATAGAGCTTCAGAGAGAGGAGGAAAGAATTGCCGCAAAATACACAACGCAACCACCCTCTTTTCGTCCCATTGAAACGAGAATTGACTGCTTTATAAATAGCGAGACGGAACCAATGCTCTTGTGAAATACGTTATTTACTCGTAACTCCAACGGAATCATTGGTGAGTTTAATGATCTCGCCCAATGTCTCTGGAGAATCTGTAATCCCAACGCAATCATTAGTAAACTTAATGATCTCGTCCAACGTCTCTGGAGGATCTTCGACAAAGCTTCCCTGTGTTAAGCTTTTAACCATTTTTTTTCCTTTTTTGGGGTTTTCTAATTTTCCCACTCCTAGTTCTCCGTGTATTTGGTAAAGGAAGCAATATGTTAGTTGTAAGCGGAGTCTTCAGGAACCCTATCCTACGTTGCCCTAAGGATAATATCCAACATCCAAAGACCACTTTTCTAAAACCAAAAAAAATATTTGTCGACTACCTTCTTGTCGGCAAGTCCTAAACTCCCAGATTAATGTAATTCCGAAACGCTGTCGAGATCTTTTTCAAAAAGGTCTCTGCATTTCTGTTCGTGCCAGCCCTTGAATTGTACGCTTGCCCGCACTCACAGCAAGAGATGGGCGAATTTTTTAAAGGGTTTTTAGGCCGGATAGGTGAGAAACTAGGGGAAATATTTGTTCTAAAAAAGGAAAAAGGGCGAGCTTCGCCCCTCCCCCTAAAAAGAATGATACAACACCAAAGCAAAAGGGGCGCAAAAATTTCCTTTGAGCCGATCGAGAGGAAGCCCCGTGTTGCCATCGCTATCGCCGCTACAGATCGCCTGAATCTCGGAGACTAACTTTTTGGTGCATCAAAAAGAGCGAGAAAAGGCTCTGTTTTTGTGGAAAAAGGCCCTGTTTTTGTGGAAAAACAGGACCTTTTTCGTTAAAATGGGGTCGTTTTTCGCCCACATTTTTTCGATGATTTTGTAGTAAGGCCCCCTTCCCCGTGCGCGACGATTCGTCCCAATGGCTCCCCCTTTCGTATCCTCGCCAGACAAAGAGCAAACGCGAGTCGACGATAGTGCGCCCATCCAAGGGGGCTCAAGGGGCCAAATCGGCCGCCCTAAGTGGGGCCTTTTTCGTCGGCCCTGAAAATCGGTTGTTAAAATATTTTTTCGATTCTCTAGAGACCGAATCTGATTTCGAGAATCCGATCTTGTTTACCGGTCCTCCCAGCAGTGGCAAAACATCGCTGGCCCTAACCCTGGCCGACCGGTGGCAACAACTGAATTCTAATCCCCCCCCTTCGGCGATTGGTATCTTCTCGGCGGCCGAT
>JALCBQ010000103.1 GCA_028066335.1 Pirellulaceae bacterium | reverse complement strand
AAACCCTTCTAGAAGTTGTTCGAGAAGTTGGCCAGGGGAGACCCCTTCATTAACTGCTTGATCGAGAGTTTTTAGCAGAGCAGCGGTCTCTTTTGCAAAGAGTGACTCCATAAGGCTCGTAAGGAGACGATTGTCGGCAGTGCCAAGGACTTTGTGAACCTCAGCGGTCGTTAGAGTTGGACCACAGTAAGCAAGGATTTGTTCGAGTAACGATTGGCTATCTCGAAGAGAGCCATTCGCTCGGCGGGCAAGGAGCTCAAGTGCTTCGGTTTCGGCCGTTACCCCTTCATTTTCAGCGATATAGCGAAGGCGGTCCGTAATTTTTTCAGGAGAGACTGGTGAAAAATCAAACCGTTGACAGCGGGAGAGGACGGTAACAGGGAGTTTTTCAGGATCGGTCGTACAAAGCAAAAACTTGACGTGTGAGGGAGGCTCTTCGAGGGTTTTTAAAAGTGCATTAAAGGCCGGTGTCGTTAACATGTGGACTTCGTCAATAATGTAGATTTTGTTCGGTGATCGGCTCGGGCGAATGTTTGTATTAACCCGAATTTGGCGTATTTCGTCGATACCACGGTTGCTTGCGCCGTCGATTTCGATCACGTCGACATCGTCACCACTAGCAATACCAAGGCAAGAATCGCATTGCCCACATGGGGATACCGTCGGCCCTTCTTTGCAGTTGAGCGCCTTTGCCAAAATTCGCGCTGTTGAGGTCTTGCCAACTCCACGTGCGCCACAAAAAAGGTAAGCATGACCGACACGCCCTTTGTCAATGGCGTTTCCAATCGCTTGGGCGATTTGATCTTGACCGACAAGCTCGGTAAAATTTTGGGGCCGATACCGTCTAGCAACGACAAGATACTGATTGTCATCGGCTGATGTGGTCTCTTCGTCCATCGGGCACTACTTGTCTCTAATAAAAACTGCAAATAATCGGGTAGAGCTAGCTAGAAAGTATTATCTGCCATCATAGCAGACAGAAGAAAAAAGCAAATTACTTTTTAAAAGAACTTCCCTGGTAAACAAGGGGATTTTTATACGCTCGGTTCAAGCAAGTTGATCTACAACCGGAAACGCAGGTCGTTCTTGAGAAAGTGGAAAAATCTAAGCCCACTAAACCTAAACAATAAGGCGAGAGGGCCAAAGAGAGAAGAGTTAACTATAGAAGCCAAGCATAACAGTCAGATGCAAGCAGGTACAAAAAAGTACCCACAAGCGGTTCCTCACACAAGACTACGTGCTTAGGGCTGCTCCGATTAAGGCCTGACCCGTTTCACATTTCGCCCTCGCAAGGAACCACTTCTGGGCACCCAGTGGCTTGCTCGACTCTGCCTTTCTAAGTGTAGCCACTTCTTTTTCGTTCGGCAAGTCCCTTCCTTATTCGAAAGAGTCTCTTTTTTGAAAGGAGTGGACCTTAGAGAGGGTGATTTTCTTCGTTTTTTGCAACAAGAAGTTTTTTACAAACGCTATAGGAAAGAGGAGTTTCATTGCCCTCTAGTAAAAGAGTAACCATTTCAGCAGTTTCGGATCGTTTCACAATCTGACCAATGGCACCGATCGAAAGGCCCACTTCACTTAAAAAACGAAGAAAATCACCCGACTGGTCTAGAACCCGAACGAGTCGAAAGGGAGAATTTTCGGGAAAACTCAGTAGAGGGGTGCTTTCGGCTTGAGCCATGTTGCCATCGGCTTGTGGAATAGGATCGCCGTGAGGGTCGTGGGTCGGGTTCCCCAGGTAGTCGTCGATTTTGTTAATAAGTGTTTCGCTAACAGCATGTTCAAGGTTTTCGGCCTCCTCGTGAACTTCATCCCATGAAAGATCGAGGGTCTTTACGAGGAAAAGCTCCATGAGACGGTGGCGACGAAGAACACACATCGCCAGAGCCTGGCCAGAAGCTGTCAGAGAGACACCCTCATATGGCGTGTACTGTGCAAGATTGGCTCCTTCGAGGGTTTTGAGCATACTGGTGACCGTCCCCGGAGCGACACCGAGAAGTTCAGCAATTTTACCAGTCGAAGCGGCCTCCTGAGCATCGCGAACACATATCTGGTAGATCGCTTTTACATAGTTTTCGGTCGTCAGGCTAGGCACGGTTTTCGATTTTTCCTGTGTAGGGCAAGGAGTGTTCGGTCGACGATGTTTGAATAGGCTGCGGCAGTCGTAACAGAGTAGGGGGGCAGTGAGACTTTGTCTAGGGTGGTTTCATTGAATCGGGTTTATTTTGTCAAGGGTATTGTTCTTTCCTCTCTTTTTTCAATAGATAGGCTTGTTAGTGGGTACTGCACGTTTTGCAAAATTATCCTCTTTAAGCTCCCTCTTTTTCAGTTGCAAGGACTGTAAGCTGCTCACGAAAAATTTTGGAATTATGGCGAATATCGACAGGTAACGCATCAATGAGGTAGATCGTTTTTACCTCTTTAGTTAAATCATTTTCTTGGGCCAATTGAAGGAGCTCTGTAATAAGCTGTTCTTTTTGAGCCGGTGTTTTGGGAGACTGGTCGGGCCATGGTTCGGCAAAAAGGATTGGTTTTTGGGCACCTCTTTTACCGACACCGACGAGAGCCGATCGGTAGAGGGCCTTGTGCTGGTTGAACATTGACTCGACAGGAATGGTAAAGAGGGAGCCGTTTATTGTTTCAAGTCGATGGCCTTTTCGACCGCAAAACCAAAATCGATTTTTCGCGTCAAGGTAGCCGACATCACCCATTCGATGCCAAAAAGTTGACCCATCGGCGACTTTATGGAATGCATTCGCCTCAGTACGGGTTAAATATTGTGAGGTAACGACTGGCCCGGAAACGATCAATTCGCCAATTTCTCCCTGGGGAACTTCGGTAACCTCACTGATCGTCTCAATGGGGTCATCGGATATCTGAATGACTTTCCAGCGAATATCGTCAAACTTTTTTCCGACACAGGTCCCTTTGCCAAGGGCTGAGAGATTCGCCGTTTCGGTAAGAACTTCAGTCGCCGAGATCGAGGCAACAGGGAGTGATTCGGTCGCACCATAAGGTGTGTAGCACTCGCCTTGAGGGTCGATTGCCTTTTTCATTTTCTCAAGAACATGTGGAGGGACGGGGGCACCAGCTGAAAAAACTTTTTTTAGTGTTGGTATCGTTTGTTTGTTCCTGGAAAGGTAGTTGCCGACACGGTTCCACAGGGCGGGTGAGCCAAAGGCTTGGGTGACTTTCCATTCGTTGGCAATCTGATGGTACCTTTTCGGGTCGACCTCTGCCGGCTTGGTAAAATCCATATCTGGAAAGATAGTTGTGACTCCCATAACCGAATTGAAAAGGGCAAAAAGGGGGAAGCCAGCCATATCGATCCCCCCCGGTTGAATCTTATAATGGCTCTGAATTTGTCGAATTTGTTCTCCAAAATTTCCTTGAGTGTAGAGAACTCCCTTGGGGGGGCCAGTGCTGCCCGAGGTAAAAATGATTGCAGCCGGTGACTCTCTCGTCGTTTTGATAGAATGGAAAGACGTTTTGTCAGTTTGGCGAAGTTGGCCGAGTGTCGGGCCACCCCAAAACCATCGCTTGCCAACAGTCACATGAAAACGGGCATTCGGAAAGCGTCGGGCAAAAATTTTTCGAATCGCGTGAGCGCGGGAGATCGCAATAAAACCGTCTGGGTTGGCCTCTTGAAGGCAAGTCAAAAGGTGCTTTTTCCCAATTCCAGGATCGATTAATATCATAACAACCCCCGCCTTGAGGAGAGCAATTACGAGCGAGATAAAATCGACTCCTGGTTTTACCAGAAGAACAATTTTCATGCCCGGGGTAATTCCCATGTTTTGCAGGCCGGCAGCAATGGTGGTTGTATCGGCCTCAAAATCAGCAAAATTGAGTTGCGTGTAGTCGTAGCTTGCACCTTGGCGCCTCGGCTCGACAATAGCGACTTGATCGGGATATTTTTGGGCAATTTCGGAGAGAAAATTGCCAATATTGTAGATGTTTGGTTCTTGGTTGGTTAAGGTGGTCGTCACTTGAAGAGTCTTTAGTGGTAAGAGTAGTGGGGGAACATTTCATCATAACGGAGAAAGAATGTGCTGAAAACCGTTTCTTCTGTGTTAAAGGTAAGGGAAGGAGCTTTCTTGGGTAACCATTGCAAGAGAGTTTTAAGGTAAAAAAATAATTCGGGTGAAAGTTACGTCAGGGAAATAGTGCCCCTTTGCAGAACGAAAGCTCTCGTGCTACGATGCCACTATGACAGTAACACCAATGATGCAACAATATTATCAGGCGAAATCGAGTGCGGGTGAGGCGATCCTGCTCTTTCGTATGGGCGATTTCTATGAACTCTTTGGAGATGATGCCAAAATTGGGGCGCGGATTTTGGGACTTACCCTCACTAGCCGCGATAAAAAGGGAGATAACCCACTCCCAATGGCCGGTTTCCCTCACCACCAGCTTGATACGTACCTTGCAAAACTCATTCATGCTGGCCATCGCGCTGCTGTCTGTGATCAAATAGAAAACCCCAAAGAGGCAAAAGGGATTGTTCAACGGGAAATCACCCGTGTTGTTACCCCCGGCACTCTCCTCGAAGAGACTCTTCTCGATCCGAAGGAGAGTAACTACCTCGCTGCGGTTGTAACTTCTTCGGGGAAAGGGGATTCTTGTCAATCTCATGAAAGAGTCGGTTTCGCATGGATTGAGCTTTCAACGGGGCAGTTTCAGGCAATGGCCGTCTCTGCCTCGAATTTGGGAGATCAACTCGCCAGGATTCAGCCGGCCGAATGTATTATTAGCGAAGATGAAACTATCTTTAGCGACAACCAAGAGTGGAAAGCGATCCAAACAAAGCGACAAGCTTGGGAATTTGGCGAGAAGCAAAGTTTTGAGACATTAACAAAACATTTCAAGACAAAAAACCTCGAAGGATTCGGCTTTGATGCTAAAGAAGATCAGCTCCCACTTCGTGCTGCCGGGGCAATCCTTAGCTATCTTCAAGAGACGCAAAAAAATTCGCTCAGTCACATTCGCCAAATCAGCTATTATCAGTCGGGGAAAACACTTGAAATCGATCGAGCTACCCGCCGATCTTTAGAACTTACGAAGACGATCCGAGAAAACCAGCGAGATGGTTCGCTCCTTTCGGTCCTTGATCGGACGGTAACCCCGATGGGGTCTCGTCTTTTAGCCGATTGGTTAACGAACCCATTGACTGAAAAGGAGTCCATCCTTGAGCGACACGAGACGATTCAAGAGCTTCTCAAACGGGAAAGTCTTTGCCAGAAGGGGCAACAATTTTTAAAAGAGACATACGACCTTCAGCGATTAGTCTCGCGTGTCACGACTGGACGTGCAAGTCCACGTGACCTTTCGTGTATTGGAAAGACTCTTCTCCAATTGCCAAAGTTAAAAGAATTGCTCATTGGAGCAGCCTCGCCACTGCTAAAAAAATTAGACTCTGACCTCGAACATTTCCCCGAGTTATGTCAAAAACTAGAAAGCGCTCTTGCTGATCCTGCCCCCCTTGTTTCACGTGAAGGTGGGGTGCTGCGATCTGGATACAATAATGAACTTGACGAATTGCTTGCCCTTGCTCGTGGCGGTAAAGACTGGATTGCTAGTTACCAGGCGCAGCTCGCGAAAGAACTCGAAATACCGAGCCTAAAGGTTGGTTACAATCGTGTCTTTGGTTACTACTTGGAACTGACCAATCTTCATCGTGAGAAGGCGCCTGATTATTTTATCCGAAAACAGACTCTAAAAAATGCGGAAAGGTATATTACCCCTGAATTGAAAGAGTACGAGGAAAAGGTCCTTAGTGCGAGCGAGAAGGCCAACGAGCTCGAATATGAACTCTTTCAGCAACTTCGCCAAGAGGTATGGCAAGTCTGCGAATCTTTAACAAACACAGCGACCGCCTTGGCAAAACTTGATGTCCTTTTTTCGTTAACCCAGACGGCCCTTCACCAAGGTTACTGTTGCCCTGAAATTGTTGATGAGCCAATTTTAGAGATTCACGAGGGGCGCCACCCCGTTTTGGATATTACCGAGCCTGAAGGGACCTTTGTCCCAAACTCGACGATGGCAACCGACAGCGACGGAAAAATATTACTCATTACCGGACCAAATATGGCTGGTAAATCGACTTATATTCGTCAGGTTGCGCTCATTACCATTATGGCACAAATGGGTAGTTTTGTCCCTGCTGAGCGTGCTTGTATTGGCCTTACCGATAAAGTTTTTGCACGAGTCGGCGCAAGTGACGAGCTTTCGAAAGGGCAGTCGACATTTATGGTCGAAATGACCGAGACGGCGCGCATCCTCAATACTGCTACAAAACATAGTTTAGTTATTTTGGACGAAATTGGCAGAGGAACCAGCACATATGACGGCCTCTCGCTCGCTTGGTCGATCGTCGAGTATCTCCATGATAAAATCGGGTGTCGGACCCTCTTCGCAACGCACTACCACGAGCTCACTGACTTAGAAAAATCACTCTCACTCGTTTCGAACTTAAACGTCCAGGTTAAAGAGTGGGACGATCAGGTTCTCTTTTTGCACAAGATAGTCACCGGCTCTGCTAATAAAAGTTATGGTATCCACGTTGCCCGTCTGGCCGGTATTCCCGATCAGGTGAATGAGCGGGCACGTCAGATTCTTTTGCAACTTGAGGCTGAACATATTCAGCAACTCGAGAGTGTTTCAGTAAGATCTTCTGAAAATCCCTCTTCAATGAACAGACGTAGAAACGACAGAGCTCATGTTAGAGAGGGATCGGCAGCTACTGAGGTGTCTCCTTCTGAGCGGCCGATCGTCGAGCCACATTCTGCTCCGGCTACCGTCGCCCAAAACAATTTGGGCAAGGAGGGATTGCAGCTCTCTCTCTTTGAGGCAGCTGAACATCCTCTTCTTGAAAAAATTCGAGAGGCAAAGGTCGAAAATCTTACACCGCTGGAGGCACTTTTACTCATTAACAAGTGGAAAGAAGAACTTTAGAAGAATCGTTTTGCCGTCGTGCGGAACGTAGGGTCATCGTAACAGGAAATTGATTTTCCCCGATGGCTGGGATAGAGGATTCTGCTGGATAGAGAGTGGTGGCTGATCAAAGTTGTATGCTTGTCGAACGGCAGGCTCATCGGGAGACGTCGAGCCCTCTTCTGGTGAGGGGAGGAGATCTTCTTTTTTAGCGACATCTGTTTTCCGAATAATAACCCCTCCCATAAAAACCGCTGGTGTATTAACACTAAGGTCGCCAGCCTTGCCGTCGCGATTGTCACCCAAAATATGAAGTGCTGGAGCCGGTAAGCTGGCACCTGCAAACTTCGTCCCTTGATGGATCGTACCACGCTGGAATGGGCCGGCACCAAAAACCCATGTCTCGGAAGAGGTACTTTCAACTGGCTTGCTTCCTGATTGCCAAAGAGCTTGCCCTGTCTTATGCTCGTAAGCGAAAAGGGCGAGTTTAATGACCCCTTTTTGTTTCGAATTTTTAATAAGAGGGACTTCAGGAATACTTGGGATTGAAGTTCCAGCACCACTAAGAGCTAGAAGAGCGGGAGGAACATCGACGGAGGGAACTCCAAAAACGAGCGAAGTCGTATCTGTTCCGACGGTACCCGTACGCGCTTCGACAATAACCTCGGCATCTTTGCGGTTATCTTCAATGTGGCAACCAGAGGTAGCGATTTTTTGACGTAAGGTCCCTATAAGATAGTTTTTGTCGTCACCTGAAACGAGTCGGCTGTCGAGATAGACCGTTTTACCCTTGAGTATATCAAAATCAAACTGATCAATCGCCTGATCGATCGCATTTGAAACGAGAAGCTGTTCGGTCGCTGTCCGACGAGTATTGGTCATTCGAGTCGTTCCGCACCCAGAAAATACAAGGGAGGCTAGACAACAGGCTACCAGGGCCACACGTACAAGTCGTGGGCCTCCAGGGGATTGTCTTCGGCAGGAGAATAATCGGTTTGGACGATCGCTCATCGGGTGGGTGGAGACTTTCCTTCTCTCCTTGGGAGAATAGTCTTAAAAGGAATTATCTTTGTAGATGGTAGGCGGGAAAGTAACGCGCGGCCCGATTCTAGGAATTTCTCCCATCCGTGCCAAGGCCAATATTTGTATTTTAGATGATATCTTTTTATTGAAAAAACGGAAACCAGAACAGATATCAATTCTAAATGGCAAAGAACCATAGATGAAAGCTGGAAGGTTATCTCACAAAAAAGTGTCGACCTACTTAGAAAGTAGGTCGACACTTTTAAATTTTGGAGTTGTAACAGAAGAGCGGCCTATCCGAGTGAGACGGTGACCGTTTTGGTCTCAAGATAAGGTCGTAACCCTTCCTCGCCAAGTTCGCGACCTAGGCCAGACATTTTAAAACCACCAAACGGAGCTGCCGCATCATAAATGTGGTAGCAGTTCACCCAAATGGTTCCAGCCTTGATTGCATGGGCGACGCGGTTAGCTTTGTTGATGTCTTGAGACCAGACTCCACCAGCAAGGCCATAGGGCGAGTCGTTGGCACGCCGAATGATATCTTCTTCGTCTTTGAATTTAATGACAGTCATAACAGGGCCAAAAATCTCATCGGTAGCGATTTTCATTGAGTCGTCGACCTCCGTAAAGAGTGTCGGCTCGATAAAGTAACCTTGCTCCCCATGTCGGGCACCACCTGTGAGGCAGTGGGCACCTTCGCTTTTACCGATTTCGATATATTGCATTATTTTATCGAACTGGGTTTTATCGATTTGTGAACCTTGTTGTGTCGTTGGATCGAACGGATTGCCGACTTTGCAGCTTTCGTTGATTTGACGAATTTGGTCGACAAATTGATCGTAGATCGTCTCTTCTACAAAAACACGGCTGCCGGCGGTACAACATTGACCTTGGTTGAAGTAGAGGCCAGCATAGGCGCCAGCGATCGCACTCTCCATATTCGCATCGGAAAAGATGATATTTGGACTTTTGCCACCGAGCTCAAAAGTGACCCGTTTGAGGGTATTGGCCGCCTCTTTCATGATCAATTTTCCAGTCGTTGTTTCGCCAGTAAAGGCAACTTTATCAACACCAGGGTGGTTTACGATCGCACCACCTGCAGCAGGGGCAGCACCAAATCCAGGTAGGATATTAATGGACCCGTCGGGAAAACCAGCTTTTTGAGCTAAATGTCCGAGATAAAGGCACGTTAGTGGTGTCTGTTCAGCCGGTTTCATAACGATGGCACAGCCAGCTGCAAGAGCGGGGCCCCATTTCCAAGCGGCCATGAGAATCGGGAAATTCCATGGGATGATTTGGCCAACAACGCCGACCGGTTCTTTGCGGGTATAGGTTAAAAAGTTTCCTCGAACAGGGATCGTACTGCCGTGAATTTTGTCGGCGTACCCGGCATAATATCGGATACAGTCGATCGCTAAAGGCAGGTCGGCTCCCTTCGACATGGCGAATGGTTTGCCATTATCGTAGGATTCTAAAGCGGCAAGGTAGTCGATGTTTTCTTCCATCAGATCGGCAAGCTTATACATCAAACGGCCACGGTCACGGGCATCCATTGTTCCCCAAGTGCCCTCTAGAGAGGCCCTGGC
>JALCBQ010000102.1 GCA_028066335.1 Pirellulaceae bacterium | reverse complement strand
CCCCCCCCACCCCCCACCCCACCCCCCCAACCCCACCCCCCCCCCCCCACCCCCCCCCCAACCCCCCCCCCGCCGGCCGGCCCCCAATTCTCGGGGAGTATAGAGAGAACTCATCTCCAGCTCAATACCAGTTTTTGCCGATCTAATAAGCAATCGGCGGGATTCCAGAGCAAAGGTTGAATTCAATCTTGGTGTCGACTATCTTGGAGATAGAAAGCCCTACGCTAGAAATCGTTTTTAGAAAAACAAGAGGTCATAATGACGATTGCCCCTATTTTCTCTCTCGGCGCACCCAGAACTGGCACAACATGGATAGGCAATATTTTAAAAGATCACTTTCCGGTTTACTCAATGCACCATTTTTTGCATTATGGAAACCACGAAGCAGATTTTTATCGGATGGAAAAATACCGTCAAAAGGTCGATCGTTCGACATTTCTGGAACAATTTAAGAAAACAGATATCTATCAGCTGAATGCTTTGGAAGAAGAAGTTTTCCCAAATGATTGGGACTCCTACTACCACCTTTTTTTTGATCTTATGGATAAAAAGGCGAAAGCAGAAGGAAAAGAGAGCTGGACGACGAAATTATGTCACGACTACTTTTATTTTCCACGACAGTTTGCAAATTTTAGAAAAGCTGTCAATGAGCGATACGAAAACACAAAATATGTTGTGATTCGAAGGGACATGGAACAAACCTTGATTTCTTTTATTAATCTCTTTGGAAAGTACAGGGAGCGTCGTTTAAAAAACGAGATCGTTTCACTCTATCTCTTTTTGGCTCGCTACAAAACCTTCTACGCAAATATTCACCAATATTTGCCTGAAAGCCATCTTGTAGAGTATGAAGACCTAAAGGAAGATTTTCAAAAGACAGTCACTCAAATTGGGGGCTATTTAGAAATGGTTCCTTTTTTTGGAAAGGAGACTGGTATTCGAAACACCAGTGTTCGTACAAAGGCCGAAGTAAAAAGACCGTGGTATCTTTTTGAGAATAGGCTCTTATTAAAAGGGATTCTGAACTTGTGGGAGGTACTAAAGCCTTCACGCCCTGCCATGCATTGTCGTCTTAAGCTTTTTGAAGAAGATCCTCAAGAGCTTATTTCCCAGATGCGGGCATCTGGAAATGATATTATCGCTGACTTGGTAGAAAAAGAGTTAGCAAAAAAGGCCGCAAAAGAATAATTTTTGGGAAGTGTAGAAAGGGCGCATCTCTGCAGCAAGCCATTTTTAATGAGCTATAAACAATTAGCAGACTTTGGAGACAAGGTTGAATTTAGCCTTTGCATTAATTACCTTGGGGGGTGTGGTATAGAATTCTACGATGAAGTTGTTTTAGAAAAAGGAAGAGGACATAATGACGATTGCCCCTATTTTCTCTCTCGGTCTTGCACGAAACGGTACTACTTGGCTGGGAAATATACTACGAGATGCATTTTCCGTTCATACTGCACACCATTTCTTGCACTATGGGAGTCATGAATCCAAGCTTTACTGGTGGGGGAAATACTTTCGGTCAGTTAATAGGTCTGTATTTTGGGAAACTTTCCGGAAAACGGACACTTGCCTTCTTATGTGCGATGGAAAAAGACGTGATATTTCCGCGTATAAGACGTTTTATGACCTATATTTTGACCTCATGGATGAAAAGACTAGGGTAGAGAGGAAAACGAATTGGACAACTAAGCTCTGCCCCGAGTTTTTTTACTTTCCAAGTGAGTTTAAAAAAATTAAGGATGTTATCGATACAAGATACCAAAATGCAAAGTATGTCGGGATTCAGCGGGATATGGATGAAGCTTTTGTATCGTTTCTCAACATGCCAGGAACACATCGAGAAAAAAGACTAAAAAATGAATTTTTCTCATACTACCTGTATGCGGCTCGTTATCAAACGTTTTATAGAAACGCACCAAAACTGCTTCCTGACGCTCTTTGGGTGCAGTTTGCCGACTTGAAAAATGACACAACGGCTACGATTGAAAAAATAAGCCGCTATTTGGAAAAGAAATCGGTTGATGTCGAAAGCACAGGGATAAAAAATACGAGTATTCGCACAAAGACTGAGGTAAAAAGGCCGAGGTTCTTTTTCAAAAATAGGCTATTGTTCTGGGCAATTCTTCATTCTTGGCAAACTATAAAGTCTTCGAAGCCTGTCATGCATTGTCGTCTTAAGCTTTTTGAAGAAGATCCTCAAGAGCTTATTTCTCAGATGCGAGCCTCTGGAAATGATATTATCGCTGACTTGGTAGAAAAAGAGTTAGCAAAAAAGGTCGCAAAAGAATAATTTCCTTGCGTGTTACCACGAAAATGTAGAAAATAAGCACCTGAATTGTTTATTGCTTGAAACAATTGCTCTGTTCTTACGTAGGAAGGGCTAATGCGACACATGACGGTTTGCCAATCGTTGGTCGGTGTGTTTGCCTTTTGCCACCTGCCTTGGTGGTATAAACAGGTGTTTTTTCAATTCTTTTATAAGGTGTTTGTAATGCTAAGAAGAAGTGTGGCTCTTGCACTGGCTAGTACGTTTGTACTGGCATCGGCTTCTAGTTTGCTCGCAAATGAGGGAGTAAAAGTAGGTGATAAGGGGCCTGCGTTTGCTAGTTTGCCAGGATCGGATGGAAAGAATTACAGTCTTTCCGATTTTGAAGGAAAAAAAGCGACGGTTGTAGTTTTTACCTGCAATAGGTGTCCTGTTGCGGTCGCTTATGAAGACCGTCTAGTAAAGTTTGCCAAAGACTACGCAGACAAAGGGGTCGCCCTTGTTGCGATCAATGTCAACAAAGGTGAAAACCTGAAAGTGATGAAAACAAGAGCAGAAGAAAAGGGTTTCAATTTCCCTTATCTTTATGACGCATCACAAGAGTCCGCGAAAAAATATGGGGCAACTTGTACCCCACATTTATTTATTCTTGATGCCAAACACAACGTCGCCTACACAGGGGCATTCGACAACAGCCAAAGGAATCCAACGGAGCATCATGTCGCTGACGCGGTCAATGAGTTGTTGGAAGGAAAAAAGGTGACCAAAGCCGAAACGGTTCAATTTGGTTGTGGTATCAAATGGAATAGATAGTTTATCTCTATGCCAAACCTCCCAAGGCCACTATTCTGAAGGTAGTGGCCTTTTTCACGCATTTCGCATAGTGCCCAAAAACCAGATCGAGGATTGAAACATGATGAATCATTTCAGCTCTTTAGCAATCGCTGGAGTTATCTCACTTAGCCTCCTTGGGTGTTCCCAAAATGAGCTTGGAAGTACCACCCAAAATATTTCGACCAAAACAACGAATACTCGGGCAAAAGAACCCTCACCCAAGTATAACGAAGGGATTACTCTCGTTGCCGGTGACTTTGAGACTTACAAACAAACCCTAAAAAAGCACGAAGGGAAGATCGTACTTGTCGATTTCTGGGCATCTTGGTGTCCTCCTTGTATGGCAGCATTTCCTCATACCGTAAAATTTCACGGAAAGTATGGGGAGGATCAATTTACGGCGATCTCTGTCAGTGTCGATTCAGAAGAAGATCATGAACAAGCATTACGATTTTTGCAAAAACAGAATGCTGATTTTGATAATCTGCGAATGACCTACGATATAGGAGAATCGTTTCGTTTGCTAGAGATCCCCGGAGCAGTTCCGTGTATAAAAATCTACGATCGTTCGGGAGCAGTGGCTAAAGTCTTTAGTGGAAAAGAGCTTGCAGATCCTCATGCTGAAAAAAATATCGAGCTTGAAATCCGAAAGCTCTTAGACACAAAATAAAATTAACCTTTTGTTATTAGGATAGAATAGCTCGATTCAATCGATGTGATTCTGCTTTTTCTGACAGGTCGAGCTGTAACAAACAATTGACGATTGAGTTTCAACTTTTTAAATTAGAGGTTCAGTTACTAAGGGGGTGTGTAGTCAATGGGCTAAGATAGCCCTTTTTTGTTCATAAGAGCAAAGCCTCTTTGGTTTTTCTTTTTGTTCTGGGAGTCTTTAATGTCTGACAATACCGAATCTACAACGACGGCAGGCCAAATTGATACGGTTATGCATGAAAGTCGTCTTTTCCCGCCAATAGGCGAGTTCGTAGCCAAAGCGCGTATTTCTTCCCTAGATCAATACCAACAGTTGTGGGATGAGGCAAAAGAAAGCCCTGTTGACTTTTGGGCAAAGCTGGCCCAAGAAGAGCTCCATTGGTTTCGTCCCTTTGAAACGCCTTTAAAATGGGAAGAACCACATGCTCAATGGTTTGTTGGCGGGCAAACAAACGCCTCCTATAATTGTCTAGATGCCCACCTGACGACCGACCGACGCAATAAAGCTGCGATTATTTGGGAGGGTGAACCAGGGGACGTTCGGACCCTGACCTACCTTCAGCTCCATAGGGAGGTCTCCAAATTCGCGAATGCTCTCAAAGAGTTAGGAGTTGGTAAAGGAGATGTTGTTTCGATTTATATGCCAATGACCCCCGAGCTCGCTATTGCAATGCTTGCATGTGCCCGAATTGGTGCTGTACACTCTGTGATTTTTGCAGGGTTCTCGGCAGAAGCGATCGCTGATCGAAACAACGATGCAAAGGCAAAATTGCAGATCACCGCCGACGGTGGTTATCGTCGTGGAAAAGTTTTGCCTCTAAAAGAGACCATCGACGCCGCTCTCGAAAAGTCGCCAACCGTCGAGAATTGTATCGTTCTCCGGCGAACGAATAATAATCCACCAATGCAAGAGGGACGAGATCATTGGTACCACAATCTTATGGAAAGGGCGAGCTCTGATTGCCCCGCAACACCTCTTGAGAGTGAAGACTCACTTTTTATTCTCTATACAAGTGGATCGACAGGAAAGCCAAAAGGGATCCGACACACGACAGCTGGCTATAATCTCTACGTCAAAAAAACCTTCGAGTGGGTCTTTGATATTCGAGAAGAAGATGTCTATTGGTGTACCGCCGACTGTGGTTGGATTACAGGTCACAGCTATATTGTCTATGGGCCTCTTTCGGCCGGTGCAACGACAATGATGTATGAAGGAGCACCTAATTTTCCAGCCGAAAATCGATTTTGGGAACTCGTCGAAAAACATCAGGTCAATATTTTGTACACGGCTCCAACAGCAATTAGGGCATTTATTAAGTGGGGCGATCATCACGTCGAAAAGCATGATCTTTCAAGCCTTCGTTTACTTGGTACGGTCGGAGAAGGGATCAACCCGGAGGCTTGGATGTGGTACCACGAAAAAATTGGGGGCAAACGATGTCCCATCGTCGACACATGGTGGCAAACTGAAACTGGAGGGATCATGATGAGCCCATTACCAGGTGCTATACCGACAAAACCTGGCAGTTGCACCAAGCCACTTCCTGGAATCTTACCATCGATTGTCGACGAAGAGAATCAACCCGTCGAAGTTGGACATGGTGGGATGCTCTGCATTTCCCACCCTTGGCCCGGTATGTTACGAGGAATCTGGGGCGACGAAGAGAGGTATAAAGAACAATACTGGAGCAAAGTTCCAGGTAGTTATCTTACTGGTGACAACGCCCGATGTGATGACGACGGGTATTACTGGATTATGGGGCGTATTGACGATGTCATTAACGTTTCAGGGCACCGTTTAAGTACAATCGAGGTCGAGAGTGCCCTTGTAAGCCACCCAGCCGTCGCTGAAGCGGCTGTTGTAGGCCGCCCTGACGATCTCAAAGGGCAGGCGATTGCCGCCTTTGTAACGGTTACTGGGGAGGCGAGTGAGGAATTACGTCAGGAATTACGTCTCCACGTCCGAAAAGAGATCGGTGCCCTCGCTCAACCTGACGACATCCGATTTGCCGCCGCTGTCCCGAAAACACGGAGCGGAAAGATCATGAGGCGGCTTTTACGTGATATTGCTTGTGGAAAAGAGACAGCCGGTGATACCTCAACTCTTGAAGACTACTCGGTATTGGTCTCCTTGCGAGATGAAGAAGAGTGATTCCTCTCTTGATTTTTACGATTTTTTAGAGACCGAAAAAGAACCTTGCGGAAAATTTTCGGTCTCTGTTTTTTTAGGGGCCTGATTCTCAGGAAAAGGAGAGTCGTACCTTGTTGAAACAGATGATCCAACCTAAAATAGGGCGTTTGTATCAAACTTTGTGATTTGTGTTTAAACCCAAATGGGGAGTGTCCATCGGTGGCGGGAACTTGTGTAATTGGTCTGCAGTGGGGTGACGAAGCCAAAGGGAAGTTAGTCGATTTATTGACCCCCAATTACGATCTTGTCGTGCGTTATCAAGGTGGTGCCAATGCAGGACATACGGTCGTTGTAGGGGAGAAGGTTTACAAGCTCCATCAAATACCGAGTGGTATTTTAAACCCTTCTGTCATGAATGTTGTTGCAACGGGGGTCGTCCTTAATCCGGCTACTTTTATTGAAGAACTCGAATCGTTGGCGAAAGAGGGGGTCGTCCCCAATGAAAACCTTATGGTTTCCGATCGGGCTCATCTGGTCTGTCCCTGGCATTTTTTAGAAGATAAAGCCCTCAACTCGTCGACGGCTGATGGTGAAGATATAGGGACGACCTTACGTGGTATTGGCCCTTGCTATCGGGACAAAGTCGGCCGATCCTACGCAATTCGCTTGGGGGACCTTTACCAAGACGATTTCAAAGAAAGGGTCGATAAGATCGTCGCTGCAAAAAAGGGACTTATTGGGGCTTTACAAGGGAGCTCTGCTGATAAGGTCGATCTTCATCCAAAGACGATTTATGAACAATATGTTGCTTATGGTGAAAAGCTTTTGCCTTTTGTCGGCGACACAACGGCAATGCTTCTTGACGCGATTGACGAAGATCGAAATATCTTGTTTGAAGGGGCTCAGGGGGCACTTCTTGATGTCGATCACGGTACCTACCCATTTGTAACAAGCAGTAATAGTTCAGGGGTCGGCGTTCCCTCGGGTGCTGGAGTCCCTGCCGAGGCAGTCGGCAAAGTAATCGGTGTAATCAAGTCCTATTCTACCCGTGTTGGTGGTGGTCCATTTCCTACCGAATTACACGACGAGTTAGGCCAAAAAATTCGTGACCTTGGTAACGAATATGGAACAACGACTGGTCGTCCACGACGATGTGGGCACTTTGATGCAGTTGCAGTTCGGTACTCGGCAAGGCTCAGTGGTGTTGATGCTCTCTCGTTAATGATGCTTGATGTGGTTAGCCACTTGCCCGAAATCAAAATTGCCAGCGCTTACGAGTTAGATGGCCAAAGGATCGACTATTTCCCAAGTCATGTAAGTGAACTAAGGCGAGTCAAACCGATTTACGAGACTGTTCCAGGGTGGGAAGAAGATTGTTCTCAGTTGCAATCATGGGATGACTTCCCTGCTGGCGCAAAGTATTTTGTTAAAAGGGTTTCTGAAATTGTTGGTAAGCCAGTCGAGATCGTATCAGTCGGCCCTGATCGTGCTCAAACAATTTTTATTGAGCAGAACTGGAGAGCCGGCTTACCCTTTTCTTAGCCCCTTGAATAATTAATCTTCTTAGGTGCTGAAATACAAGAATGAGCCCGATTTTGTCCGAAAAAGATAAGCAAGTACGATTGAGCTATTTAGAAGAGCATGGCCTTTCTGCTGACCGACTCCCCCGACATATTGCTCTTATCATGGACGGAAATGGGCGTTGGGCTCAGCGCCAAGGTCTACCCCGAATAGAAGGGCACAGGCGTGGTGTCCAGGCCGTTCGAGACACCATCGAAGAGTCGATACGGTTAGGTATTGAGCAGATTACCCTTTACTGCCTTTCGAGTGAAAACTGGAAACGTCCACAACCAGAACTCGATTTTCTTATGCATCTTCTTGAGCAATATATGATCGAGCAGCGTCAGCTGATTATGGACCAAGAGATCAAAGTTCAGGTTATTGGAAAACGCCAGGGGATTACAGGTCAGGCATTGAAGGAAATGGACCGAACGGTTGAAATGAGCAAAGAAAATACCAAGCTTACTCTTTGTTTAGCCATAAACTATGGCAGCCGGGCTGAAATTGTCGATGCAGTAAAGAGTATTGCAGCCTCCTATAAAAATGGAAATATTAGCCTTGATCAGATCGATGAAAACCTCCTTGCCGACCGTTTATATACAGCAAAAATGCCTGATCCTGATCTTTTGATTCGAACAGCTGGTGAGATGAGAGTCAGTAATTATCTTCTTTGGCAAATTAGCTACTCTGAGTTCTGGGTAACTGAAGCATGTTGGCCCGAGTTTAACAAAGAGCTGTACCATCAAGCAATTGACGAATATGCACAACGTCATCGCCGCTTTGGTGGGCTTGACCAGAGAGATGGGTAACCTACCTAAGATTGCCCCAAGTACTATTTTTATAGGAGAAAACCGTAATGCTGCGTTGGCGACTCATCTCTGCCGCCTGTATTCTTGCTCCGATTTTTGTCCTGCTTCATCTTGATTTTTTCTACAACTTTGGGGCTCCTGGTATTTGGCTAGCACCTGTCGCTTTGCTCCTTGGGATTTTGGCGACAGAAGAGGTTATTGCCCTCTTTAAAGCTCAAAACTTACTACCGGCCAAGAGAGCAATCTATCCGGGGGTTATATTGATTCTGTTTAGTGCACTTGTCCCTATCTACTTGCCACTATTTGATTTAGAGCTTCAAAACAAGTACACCGACCTATTGCCAATGTGGGCACTGGCAGCCGGATTAATATTGGCGTTCGCAGCCGAAATGCGCAAATATACTGGACCGGGTGGGGTTATCGTGAAGGTTGCTCTCGCAATTTTTCCAATGATTTATATCGCGGGGCTCATGGTGTTTTTAATTAAAATTCGACTCCTCGGTGGAAATGCTCAAGGGATGGGGGCGATGCTCGCCTTGTGCGTTGTTGTCAAAATGAGCGATGTCGGTGCCTACACCTTCGGTCGTCTTTTTGGAAAAAACAAAATGGCGCCTAAACTTAGTCCTGGAAAGACGTTAGAGGGAGCCTTGGGCGGCCTTTTCCTTGCTGCAATGAGTTCGTACTTTATCTTCTACCTTGTAATTCCCTACCTTTTATCTGCTGGAGAAGAGACGAACCAGCTCTCTTTCTCGTGGTGGATCCCCCCCCTTTATGGTGTTATTATTTCCGCCATTGGAATGATTGGTGATCTTTCAGAATCACTTTTAAAGCGGGATATGCAACAAAAAGAGAGTGGCCGATTCATTCCTGGCCTGGGTGGAATTTTAGACATTTTAGACTCTATTTTAATGGCCGCCCCGGTCGCTTTTGGGTTTTGGGTTTTGGCCTTTGGTCGATAAAATTCAGCCCTGTCATAATGACTTTTTTAGCTCTTTGTAACTAACCCACTCCCCCTGATATCGGTAGAAAAAAGGGGCGATTTCCGGCAGAAATGGCTCTGTTTTTACGGGAAACTCCCTAAAAGTTAAACATCTTTAGTCATTTTTGATAATTTAGGAGCCAGTTGGTTTCCCCTTACTGTTTGGTTGCGAGACTTGGGTGATTTACCGGAAATGAGAAGGACAGGGGCCCAGAAATGTGAGCGAGACATAAGTCTTTTCCTTTAAAAG
>JALCBQ010000101.1 GCA_028066335.1 Pirellulaceae bacterium | reverse complement strand
TAGAGATTATCATCAAAGGAAGAGAATCATTAGCGGAATTCGTTACTGTTTTAAGCAGAATTAATATTTTATTTTGTTAGCAAAACATGGATACAGACCAAACAATCATAGTAGGTAACGGCTATCTTTTAGTCTTTGATCAACGGTACATTACGACCATTTATGTCGCTGTAGAGGAGGCACTCATCCAACTTTATAATGACCTCAAATCTGGTGCTAAAAAACTTGCGACCCTTACGGGGCACTCGATCGAGCAAATTTCGATATCGGCGATTGATTGGGTTGTGCAAAAACTGGAAATCGAGGATGAAGAGGAGGTTTATTTGTTGACCCTTCATACCAGTCGTGAAAGGAGGCCGCTCGACCAGTTCCAATATTCCAATGAACGGAGCGTTCAAGAATTTGTGGCAACGATCGCTTACTATAGACAGAAAGAGCCAAAAATTACAGTCAAAACAGAAGCCCCTCTGAAAAGGCAGCTAAAAACGCTGGGAGCTATTTATAAATATGCCCTTGCTGTTCTGGCCTTCACCTTTTTTTCAACGATGAAAATGATCTTTACCTTCTTTATGAACTACCCGATTCTTGCCTCTTTCTCTTTCGTTTTCGTGAATGCACTTATCGTCTATTTTGTCTGGCTCTACTACAGAAATACTCCTCGACGGGTAAGCGAAGCGAGGTACTCTTTTATCGATTTAAGTAACAGATAGGCTATCTTCTACACTGGCAATATTGGCCCAATTAAATCATAAAGGCATGTCACAAATACCCCTGTTTTTGTCAATAAAAACAGGGGTATTTGTTTTAAAATAAAAATGGAAGATCGCCTCTTTTTTCTCGATCGACCGGTAACCGTTTTGTGATATGCTTGGCTTAGTTCACATGTAGGAATTGGGGTGAGCTAAGGTAGGCTTTCATTCGAGAGCTGCTTAAAGAGTACATTTTATAACGTGCAACCGGTCGATGTTTTTAGTGTGCCGGCTGCTCAATCCCATGAGCGCACGACCTCGCTTTTTAAAGTTTTTTTAAAAGGGCGTCGTTGCCGTTTCACAAGGTAATAGGAGTACAATCAATGGCGGTGCGGATAAAGTTTGCCTCGGTCTTTATCGCGATTTTTATCGGAACAGCGATGATCGCTTCGAGTATTTTACTGACGAACTATCGCCCTGCTGTTGAAACGAATCGAGTTACAGCGGCGGCAGTGAGAGCTACCGGTGAGTGTGCTGCTTGCCACCGTCACGAAACCTCCTCAGTCGTTCATCAGTTCGAAATGAGTCGCCATGCAGCTGCCAACGTTACTTGCCTTGATTGTCATATGCCGGTA
Organism: Pirellulaceae bacterium; assembly: GCA_028066335.1. GTDB lineage: Bacteria > Planctomycetota > Planctomycetia > Pirellulales > Pirellulaceae > JALCBQ01. The sequence continues at coordinate 8,284 of JALCBQ010000101.1, read as the reverse complement.
GAGGGTCAGGAAGAGCTCGACCACCATAATTTCACCATTACTACCAAGATGACCTCCAAAAACTGTGCTTCGTGTCATCAAACCGAATATGACCAATATCTTCGTAGCCGACATGGCGCACCGGCATGGGCCGCAGTCGCCGGTTCAAAAGACTTTACAGCCGAGCAGATCGAATTTGCCGAGTCGCACCATCCTGGTACGATCGAACGCCCCTTCAACCAACTCTCCATCCTTGAAGGACCTGCGGCAATCAGTGCCGGGTGTATGAACTGCCACGACATCGGTAAACCAAATGACGATGGGTCTATCGGTAACTGCACTGACTGTCACGCACGCCACTCGACTTCGATCGCTTTAGCTCGCCAACCAGAGACCTGTGGCCAATGCCATATGGGGCCAGACCATTCACAGCTTGAAATTTATCACGAGTCAAAACATGGTGTCCTTTTCCATTTGCAAAAAAAACAGTTTGATCTCTCTGCTGACCCAACAGAACTTTCCACTGCAGACATGTCAGTTCCGACTTGTGCAACCTGCCATATGAGTGGTATCGAAGGGCTCAAAACGACCCATGATACGACCGAACGCCTTTCGTGGTTTCTCTTTGCAGCAACCTCAGAAAAACGGGATCACTACAAGCAGGGGCAAACTGAAATGAAAGAGACCTGCCTAAAGTGCCATACTGCTGCACCGATTGATGCCTACTATGAGGAGGCTGAGGCTGTCGTGCACGAAACGAATGCAAAAGTCGAAAAGGCTAAGGCACTCATGGATAGCCTCTACGAAGAAGGGCTTTTGACACCTGAACCGTTCGACGAACCGATCGAATTTTTATACTTTGACTATTGGCATTATTACGGACGAACTGCCAAACATGGTGCCTTCATGGGTGGTGCTGACTTTGTCCAATGGCACGGCAACTACGAACTTCTCAAGATCATGAAAGAGATGGAAGAGATGGCCGAAGAACTTCGTAAACACAAGGGAGAAAACGAAACAGGTGAAGGAGATCGCTAATCATGGATGATGATGCTCTGCAAAAATCCCCTTTTCGCCTTTGGTTGGTCGAAGCCTTTGTTTTCGTAAATCTGACTTTTTTGGCAGTAGACGTCTATATTGCCCACATGGTCAATGACTTTGCAAAGTGGACGCAATGGATACCAGTTTTCTTTTCCGTCTCTGTTCCGCTCCTCCTTTTGCCCGGTTTATTAAAGCGACAACACAACACTTCGTTTACCTGGTGGGCAGGTCTTCTCGTTGGTAGTCTTTCAATCGTCGTTGGAGTCTATGGACTTTTTCTACACCTGGAAAACGCCTTTTTCCAGGAACAAACGATAAAGTCGCTCGTCTATTCAGCTCCTTTCATTGCTCCTCTCTCTTATGCCGGTATCGGTTTATTGTTAATCTTAAACCGCTTAGAGTCGAACGAGACGGTCGCCTGGGGTGTCTGGATCGTCTTCTTGGCGATGTGTGGATTTGTTGGGAACCTTGGTCTTTCATTGGCTGATCATTCGCAAAATGGTTTTTTCTACACCGCTGAATGGATTTCTGTTTTTGCTGCTGCCTTTGCTGTTAGTTTTTTACTTGTCGTCTTGTTTCGCCCTGACGATCGAAATCTCATTTATGTTTGTAGTCTCGTTATGGCTCTTGAAATTTTAGTCGGGCTCATTGGATTTGGTTACCACCTAATAGCTGACCTAAAAGGGCCCTCCGAGTCAATTCAAGATAATTTTGTTTACGGGGCTCCTATTTTTGCCCCATTGTTGTTTGCAAATTTAGCTTTACTTGCAATGATTGGACTTTGGGAACTTTACTTCTTTCCAAATGAAAAGCAGGCTGATGAATAGGGGGTATAACTTTTGAGAGACTGTTCCCGGTAACGACACTTTTTTGAGTTTTGAATCTTGGTGTTAATCAAAATTTAAAAGGGAGGATATCAAGTCGCCCTTTTTCGGACACCTTTTCTATTTTTCTCTCTTCTATCCTCTAATAGAAAACGATACATGCTTTTAGGGAGTATCGTGCACAATGAGCCCGACGAGATGGGGTTAATGAGAAAGTCCCAATAAAATTTTAGAGAGAAATAATCGCCCCGAAAATGTGACCACTATTTTTTTGTTCCTAGCGGCCTCAATTTTGGGCCGGACGTTTCTAACGGTTTCTACAAAGACTCTTCGATAGGGGGAACTTGATCAACTTCCTCTTTATCAACGATCCAACCACGGCAATTTTTACTCTGGCAGAGGCACCGTATGGCGCTGTGAGCCGGCCAAGCGTAGTCGATCGACAGTTCTTCATCTTTTTCGATATTACGGGTAGCAATAAGATAAAGCTTTACCGCATCAAGGTTGAGGCGACTCTTGGCCAAGTCTTCCTCTATGTTATGAGCTCCTTCCGTTTCCTCTTCAATAAATGGGTCAACGGGTTCGCTAAGACGTGCATTATCAAAATCTAGATCGTCTTCGTCGATAGGTGTTGGTTGTTCGGACGAACCTCTGGGAAAATTGGCCTCCTCGCCTTCTTTTTGCTCATACTGGTAGGAGCTGGCATTTTGCCGTCGATCGTCGGCAAGCTCGGTATTCTCCGATTCGTCCCACCAACATATCTCACAATTGGGTTGGCACGAATGGTTAACAAAGCGAAATGGAGCGGTCGGCTCAAGAACCCAAAATTCATCGATTTCGAAACAGTAACTTGAAGAGTAGCTGGCATTGCAGATTTTCTTACCGGTAATCTCACCGATGACACTACCCTTGGGGAAAGGTTGTTCAGCAAAAACCCCTTTACCCTTTGGAGTTTGAGTGACTCGAATCTCGGGATATTCACTCTCGCCGTTAAGATCGCTTTGCAAAACATTGTCAATCATAGGTCGATCTTTTTAGAAAGGGTGGAAGCTGGTAAGGCGTAGAAGAGAAGTCGAGGAATCTATGACCTTTTCTCACCAACTTTTCCTCGGCAAAGTTATCTCTTTCTCTTTTTCCTTATTCTAATTCCGGCAATCGAAAGTTATGAGAGGACTTGTAGCGGCAATTCCCAAAACGACAAAATAGATACCAGATAACCGTCCTAAACGGTATATACGGCTTATTGGGGAAGGTCTTTTTGAAGGAGCTCCAAACATGTACTGAAAATTCTATGAAGGGATCGTCTGGCTGAGAAAATTTTCTGTTTATTCCTATTCTAGGGGTCGATAAAGAAAAAGACAAACTGATATTGTGCCGCCGAGGAAGTTTTTCTAAAAGTGCCCCATCATTCAAGAAGGCAAAGTCAGTGCTAGCGTGGCCTTAATGTTATTGCTGGCAGATAAGATAACCCTCTTTGGATACAACACCCAGGCAGTTACGGCTGCCCCCAAAATGTGGTCATCTAAAATGGCCTGAACCCGAGTTCATCCCCCAAGTCACTTATCTTGGCTATTTAGCCTGGGAGTCCTATTGTGTTGCGAATATTATTACCAGCCCTTCTGATGACCCTCTTTTTGAGCCCAGATATTTCAAAAGGGGCCGATATTTCCCAAAAGTTAGCCTCTTTTTCTCCAAAATCACCCTGTTTTTCTACCCATATTAGTGGCATAGACGACCCCATAACCGAACTAGTTGACCAGATCCGATTTATTATTAAACCAGGGACTCCAAGTGAAAAAACCTTTCTAACCAATATTGAAACAATGATGCGTCAAGGGACTTTATCGACCAAAATGGTTCGAGAGATGTTCGCTTGGGCCAAAGGAAAACCGGCTAATATTGCAAGGTTTCCATACTTTGAGCGAGGTCTTCGGGTCCGTGCGGCACGAGTCGGCGTTGTCATTCCGTAAACGTTTGCTGCGTTTTCGAGACTACTATAATAGCATTAGATACAATTTGTTCTTGCTTTGTTACTATTTCTTGCTTTCCGTTACCACCTCCTTGGGAACGGGGATAGGGAATAGTCACTTTGAAAAGGTCAGGTATACTGTATGGGTTCCTGGCCTTTATTATTTTTTGTAGATACTTCGTGTAGTGATATTATGACGTTTCCCTCTGAGTCACTCCCATTTTCTGGAAATTCCTATGGCTCAATTACAATTCGGCCTGTCCAGAAAAGTGATCTAAATCAAATTTTAGCCCTTAACCAGGCCTCGGTCCCAGCGGTCGGTTCTTGCCAAATCGAAGAGATCGAATATTACTTTCAGCAGAGCCATTACTTCCCCGTTTTGGTCTCGCAAAGGGACCAAAAGGTCATCGGATTCCTTATCGCTCTACCACATGGACTTGGATATCAAAGTATAAATTACCGTTGGTTTAGTGAACGTTATGACAACTTTTTTTACGTCGATCGCGTTGCAATTCAGGCAGAATATCGTGGTGGGGGTATTGGCAAAGCGATCTATCGACACCTCTTTGACTTTGCAGAAAAAAAGAGCGAGACAAGAGTCACTCTGGAAGTTAACTCAAGACCAATGAACAAGGTTTCGCAACAGTTTCATCGACTTTTAGGCTTTGTCCCCGTTGGTAGTCAAGACACTGAAAATGGGACCAAAACAGTTACTCTTATGGTCAAAGAGCTACCCGCCTTTTCTAGCCTTTAATTAGTAACAAGTATAAGAAGGTGTGTTGTGCTTACTGGATAACATTATTTTCAAGATAAATTGAACACTATCATAAAAAGCAGTCACCTCAGCCGAACAATCACTTGAACTAGAGTCGCCAGCGCCATCTCACCGAAAGTACCATTGTTACCCAATGGAGGCGACTTTCTGGAATTTGTTGAAACCACCTCGCCTACACAAAGGCGATCGCCTCCTCACAAAGTGGTGAGGCTCTTTTTGAAAAGCTTAACCCTGCCAGTTTTTCCAAGTGGCATAAACGGCTCAAAGAGGCACAACAAGAGTGTCAAATGGGTCTTGCACTGCTACCGGCCTCGGCCCGTCTGCCTCGCCTCTCTGAAGGAGGGTTTCCAAAACCAGAGAACGATCTCGTTAAAACCCTCGATCAACTCTCAAATGTTCCAACAAACCTATCACCTGAAGGATTGCTTTTGCTACAAGAAAATATTCTCGATAAGCTCAGCACACAAACCACAAACAATGAGGTTACCCCAAAAAAATTTTACACTTCTTTGCAAAATCAATACGAAGGGATTGCTCAACGTCAGGTAAAAAAAGCAATCTCTCCCAAAAAAGCATTCGTGTCACCCCATAAAATTGGTACTCTAGAAATAGAAGCGAGTTACCTAGACCCCAGTTTTTTATTGCTTATTTATTAGAAGAAGGGCCCAAAGAGGTGCTTGGCCAATATCAAGCAATTGCAATATTAGAGCGGTTGTTAGAGATCAAAAACCAGATGGTCCCCCATCCTCCCTTAGACAGCGTAAAGAAGAACAAACAAAGACTAAACAGAGATTGGCCGTCCTCTATTACCATCTCATGCTTTATCATCAACGAAAGAGTCACGAAAACCTCGTCGGTACCCTACGAAAAAAAATAATCTCGTTGGAGCATCTTCCTTCTTCTGAATTGTTTTAGCTTTACTATTGCAGTTTGCATAATGGGAATATGGCATTTTCCAAAACGAAGCGAGTACCAGGCAAATTCTGCTCCTAGAACAAATATTGCTCTCACATTGACGTTATAATTGTACAGAGGCTTAGGACTTGAAGAAGGAGATCAAGTTTGGTAGCTTATTAAGTCTATTTGTGATGATTTTTTTGCCCATCCCATGAGAAATCCTGATTAAAAGTGACTAATGAGCGAGTTCTCACGACCACCATCCGATTCGTCCGAACAACCAAACCCTTATGAGCCCCTTGCTGCGTTGAGATCAATGGAAGCTGAGCAAAACATGAGCTCTGGCATTGTTGGCTTTCGTGACAACTCACTTAAGCCTATGTATATCGTCGCTAAGTCTTACCGTTATATTAACCTTGCCATTGGTGCGATGTTTTCGTCCCTTCTGCTTTATCTCTTTGGTAGTCTTTGGCTATATTTCAGCGAAGCTACCTTGTCACCGCTAACCGCCCAGATTTTAGTAGTTTCATTAGTCATTAGTTCTCTTGTCTGCACAATAGTCGCCTGTGTCCACGGATGCATTGTAACTTACCAGTTGGGGGCACCGTTGATTGTGGCTATCCTTCTTGGGGGGATGTTTATCTTCCCCCTTGCCGGAGTCCTTCCTTTACTTGTTACAACAAGTATTGCAAGCTCTCGTCTTAAAAGGAATAATGTGCCGGTCGGCTTTATAGGGATTTCCAAAAAAACGATGCAAACCTTCGAAAGGACCCTAAACAAATAGTTCTCTCTTTTGGATCGTTAGACCGAGACAGGTTGCAAGTCATCTGGGAGATAGATCGTAAGAGTGCCAATCGATATTGCAATGTGGCAGGGCTGATTTGATCATTTTTTCGAGACGTTGTTTCTCTTCACTGGAAAAGTCATTTTCCCCTAGATTGAGAAACCTTAGTCTTTTCAGTTGAGCGACTTCGTCAAGCAGACTCGTTAACTGATTGCCGTCAAGGTAAAGTGAGTCTAGGCTCTTTAATTGACCAATCTCTTTAGGCAAACTCGTTAACTGATTACCCCAAAGATAAAGGGATCTCAGATTTTCTAACTGGCCAATTTCGGCTGGAAGGCTGATTAACTCGTTTCTGCTGAGATTAAGCCATTCTAATTTTTCCAACTGACTAATCTCTTTAGGCAGGCTCGTTAACTGATTATTCTCGAGGCCAAGCCATTCTAATTTTTCCAACTGACCAATCTCTTTAGGCAAACTCGTTAACTGATTATCCCAAAGATAAAGATAAGCTAAGCTTTTCATCTGGCCGATCTCTGCGGGCAGGCTCGTTAACTGGTTGTCCCAAAGATCAAGGCCGCTCAGATTTTTCATCTGACCAATTTCGGCTGGAAGGCTGGCTAACTGGTTCTGCTTAATTTCAAGTACGCCCAGTCTTTTCAACTGCCCAATTTCGGCTGGCAAGCTCGTCAGTCGATTCTGATTAAGATAAAGGAATCTCAGGTTTTCCATCTGACCGATTTCGGCTGGCAAGCTCGTCAGTCGATTCTGATTAAGATAAAGGAATCTCAGGTTTTCCAACTGCCCAATTTCGGCTGGCAAGCTCGTCAGTCGGTTCTGATTAAGATAAAAATAAACTAAGGCTTCCATCTGACCAATTTTGGCTGGCAAGCTGGTCAGTCGATTCTGATTAAGATAAAGTATTTCCAGATTCTTTAACTGACCAATCTCTTTAGGCAGGCTGGCTAACTGATTTTGGTTAATTTCAAGGTTCTCCAGCTTTTTCAGTTGACCAATCTCGCCCGGCAGGCGAGCTAACTGGTTCTGGTTAAGGTAAAGAAACATTAAGTTTTCCAACTGACCAATTTCGGCTGGAAGGCTGGCTAACTGATTTTGGTTAATTTCAAGTGAAACTAAGATTTCCATCTGGCCAATTTCGGCTGGCAAGCTCGTCAGTTGATTGCCATTAAGCTCAAGTACTCTTAAGCTTTTTAATTGGTCAATTTCGGTTGACAAGCTGGTAAGCTGGTTGTCATTAATCTCAAGTTCCCCCAACTTTTTCAAATGTGTGATTTCTGTCGGAAAACGGGTTAGTTGATTATTATTAAGGCTAAGCTCTTCCAAATTTTCCAGCAAAGTCACCTCGACTGGAAAACGGGTTAGTTGATTATTATCAAGGCTAAGTGTTGTTAGATTTTCCAGCTGACCCATTTCTGCTGGAAAATGGGTTAGTTGATTATTATCAAGGCTAAGCTTTTCCAGATTTTTCAGTAAGGTCACCTCGACTGGTAGACTGGTTAGTCCGCTTTTATCGAAGAAAAGAGAGCTCAAGCGTTCCAACTGGTCGATCTCTGCAGGAAGGCTCGTTAACTCGTTGCCGCCAAGGGCAAGTGAGTCTAGGTTCTTTAACTGACCAATCTCTTTAGGCAAACTCGCTAACTGATTATCCTGAAGAGCAAGCCATTCTAATTTTTCCAACTGACCAATCTCTGCGGGCAGGCTCGTTAACTGATTGTCCCAAAGATTAAGATAAGCTAAGCTTTTCATCTGGCCGATCTCTGCGGGCAGACTCGTTAACTGGTTGTCGCCAAGGTCAAGTGAGTCTAGGCTCTTTAACTGACCAATCTCTTTAGGCAGGCTGGCTAACTGATTGTCGTCAAGATCAAGCCATTCTAAATTTTTCAGCTGACCGATCTCTGCAGGTAATGTCGTTAACTGATTGTCGTCAAGATCAAGCCATTCTAGATTTTCCATCTGGCCGATCTCTGCAGGTAATGTCGTTAACTGATTGTCGTCAA
>JALCBQ010000100.1 GCA_028066335.1 Pirellulaceae bacterium | reverse complement strand
CTTAGGGGGAGTTCGAGAGTCTTTTGTCCCCACTGATTTTCCAAAAAATGTCTTGCCATGGAAAGAGGATAGGCGAGCTTACGGGCATAGGGGCTCTCGGAAGGGATTTGGTCCATCAACTCTGTTACTTTAGCCCAAAACTCTTTGAGAAGAAGGTTACTGCTCTCTTGGGCGAGGTGGTTTTCTGCAAGAGTGGGGAAGGTGGCAAAATGGTCGTCGTCGAGGATTGTCTCTTCATAAGGGGCTGCTGACGGGGTATTAAACGGGAGCCATGCCTCCGATAAAGGGTCGGTCGGCAGGAGCGTTTTAAGGGTCGGTGTTTTAGCTTGGTCGTTATCGATAATAAGGTTAATGCCGATGCCACCCTCTTTTTGGGCGACAGCGCTGAGGAGAAAATTTTTAAACCAAACTCCAAGGTGAAAAAGCTCGGGTTGATGTCCCGAGAGAATGAGAGGGAGGTTTTCCTGATTTGGTGAGGTTTGAAGTTTTTCTGAAAAAGGGGGGGGGGTGAGATATTGCGAAGTATATTTCTGACTGAGGGCGAGCAGCTCTTTTCGAGCTAAGGTTGCTAACTCGCCAGCAGTTGTGCCCAGAATAGGAGCCGAATGCCACTGAGCTGAAATAGCTCGGTTCTCACGAATTAAAGCTGGGATGTTTTTGGCACCTGGAAAGAGGAGAGCCGAGCGATCTTGAGTAGGCGCACGAAGAGAGTCAAGAAGGTTCAGGTCGGCTTCTTCGAGAGGGGTAGTGGTCATGAACCTTTAGTTTTCTGGGCAGAGCGGCACACAGGGGTCGGTTTTGGAGTTGGCCAAGCGGAGGAGGCTGCATGGTGTTTCGGCTTGAAAGCTACATTCCATAAGGCTACGGTCGATCACCTCGTGATAGTAATCAAGACGACGCTGGCTATTATCAAGGAGGTCGCCAAAGGAGCGCTTTTCGTCAAGATAGATTAACGGAACAGGGCGTTCGATAATTGTTAACTTGGCAAAGGCCGCTTTGACCCATAGTTCAAGAGGCATTCCGTAACCGGTCTCTTGAAGGCATAAACTCTTAAGAGCTTCGGTCCGGTAGACTTTAAAGCCACAAAAGGCATCGGTAAGCTCCAGGCCGAGCCGCTCATTGAGTTCTTCGGTAATCTGAATGTTGACTTTTTGCCGTTCAATCGGTGGAGTCGAGTTCCCTTCGAGAGTTTTTAAATAACGACTTCCGGAAACGATATCGACTCCTGAAGTACAGGCAGCGACGAATTCAGGGATCCTTTGGGGTTCATGTTGTCCGTCGCAGTCGATTGTTACAAGGAGGTCAAACTGATGAGAGAGTGCGTACTTAAAAGCGGTCTTTAGAGCGGCGCCGTAGCCACGGTTGACCTCATGGGTAACGACCGAAATGTCAGTCCGCATGCGGAGTAGATCAGCCGTGCCATCTTCAGAGCCATCATCGACGACCAAAACGGTCCCATAAGGGACGACTTGATCGAGGACCTCATGAAGATGACCTTTCTCGTTATAAACAGGGAGAGCAATTAGGACTGAGGGGGACATAATGCCTACTTTCTCAGGGCGGTGAGGGTTTTAGCCGGCGCAACCTTAAGGGAAATTTTACGAATGGTTCAAGGATGCCAAAAACAGTCCCCTCTTTTTTAAAGGGCTAGGTAGTCATCGGCGAGGTAGTTGCCATAACCATCCGCTTTTTTTTGTTGACCTTAACTCTATTCTTTATAGTATACCACTACCTCCCATTTTGTTCACCAGTGAAATAGCATAGGTTGCTGGCGATTATCATAAGTCTATGGTGAATAGAAGGTTATGTTGGTTTTAGGTTTTTCGGAGCTCTTGAAAATAGAGGGATAAAAAACTGGTCTTGCGAAAAAATAGAAAAAAGGGAACAATCTTGGCGTTTCGGCTCATGTTGTGATCCCTTGTTGCCGAGGGGCCTTCCAGGAGTCGACAGGGTAAAGGATTACCCTGCTAGGAGTCTTTCTTCTTATCAAAGTAAAGAGCGAAGATAGTAAGAAAGCGACCTTAATCATTGCTCAGTAGACAGGGCAGAAACTGTGAAATGTCCAGGGAGGGACAGATGCGAAGTTTTACCATTTTCTCTTTGGTTTTGTTGACCTTTTGTTTTGAAGGTCTCTCGACCACTCTTTGGGCGCAGGCTGTTGGGCCTGTAACGACTTCGGCGCCTCCTCGTGTTGTTATGCTCGATTTTTATAGTGACTTTTGTGGACCCTGCCAAACGATGGGGCCCGTCGTTGGTCGTTTACAACAGTCTGGCTATGCCGTTGAAAAAATCAATATCGACAGGCAGGCCGATCTGGCAGCACGGTTTCAGATAACCTCGGTGCCTGCTTATGTTTTCCTTGTCGATGGGAAAGAGGTCTCTCGAACGGGTGGGCTTTTACGGTATGCCGATTTACAAAATGTGTTTGAGCAAATACAAAACCAGTTTGTAAAAACAACGTCACAATTTCAAAACAATTTGCCGAATGATAGTCCGGAAAATGGTCAGCTTCTGAGTCGACAAGAGGAAGCCGCCTCTTCTTCTGCGGCGTTACTTCCAAAAATTTCTTCTGCCCAAGCTCGTCAACGTGCAATGGCGGCGACCGTCCGCCTACGGGTCGATGACCCAGATGGATATTCATTCGGAACAGGGACGATTATTGGGTATAGTGCAAATAAGGCACTTGTCATTACATGTGGCCATCTTTTCCGTGATAGCCAGGGCCTTGGAAAAATCACGGTTGAACTCTTTAAGAGTGGTAGTTCTCAGGGACGTGGCTACGGGGATGTCGTCCGGAGGCACTCGGGACAAGTTTTAGAATACAACGCCCCTGATTTTCGCAATGCCGATGCCCCCGATATTGCTTTGGTCATTTTTACTGTTGATTCACCAGTGACGACTGTTCCTGTTAGTTGGCCTGGCCTGACGATGCAAAAGGGCGAAGGAGTTTTTTCTATCGGTTGTAACAAAGGAGAGGCCCCAACGATTATGCAGGGGCATGTGACAGCGATTAACAAATTTGAAGGACCTGACAATATCGAGGCCTCAGGTGTTCCTGTCGATGGGCGTAGCGGTGGTGGACTCTTCAACGAGCAAGGTGTCCTCATTGGGGTCTGCAATGCGGCAAATCCAGAAGATCAAGAAGGGATGTACGCAGCGGCCAAGGTGATTCAGTGGCAATTGGCCAAACATAATCTTGAAACCCTATACCAAAGCCCATTGCCAAATTACGAGAAAAATGGGTTAGGTAATGGTCTAAGTCGTACAGCAATTGCAGCCAATACGACCGATCGATCGACCTCGGCAAACGCGATGGTCGTACGTGGTCAAAGTAATCCGATCGTTCCAGTAAAGTTTCAAACAAAGGCAAATACTCAGGTTCAGCAAGGGATCTATGTTGCCAGTTTCGATTACACGAATGCTGCCTCTCGACAGACATTGTCCCAATATGCTTTGAATCGGCAAAAAATCGGTGGGCAAAATATCGTTCAGGCAACGAATTCCCGAGTCGCTGGACCACATACGACGAGCCGACCGGTCGAGGTAAGGCGTCAGCTACCCAATGGTCAAGAAGAGGTTATCATTTTGCAAAATCCCTCAAGCGACCTTCTCTATCGTCTACGACAAGAAGGGACAATTCAACGTCGATAGGTTGCTCCCTTACCCTCTTTCCAGAGACAACGTTTTCTGAAGGTCATTTTAAGGTTTTTTCTTTTGGGCGAATGAGGGAAACATTGGGTGAGCACAAGAGAATACCCCTCTTGAAATGAAGAGAGGTATCTCGGTTGGGGGTACGACGTTATTGTCGTTCTCAAGATTGTAGCAAGAAGCAAGGTTGAGCTTCCCTTACTCGATGATCTCAAAGATCGCTTCGATTTCGGTCGTTACATTTTTAGGCAAAGAAACAAGGCCGAAGGCCGAGCGGGCACCGACACCCGCTTCATCCCCGAGGACTTCTTTAAAAAGTTCGCTACATCCGTTAACGACACCAGGGTGTTCTTTGAAATCGGCGGTACAGTTGACAAGACCGACGATCTTTACAAGCTTCACACGTGAGAGCGACCCGACAGCCTCCTGAAGGGTTGATAAAAGGGCAAGGCCTGTTTGGCGAGCCGCCTGATAGCCGGCTTCCTGATCAACCTCATCGCCGACACGACCAGTTAGAAGAGTTCCATCTGGAAGAGAAGGGAGGTGGCCTGAGGTGTAAAGTAAATTACCACTGATAACATACGGCTTATAGACACCGATCGGCTTGGCTGGTGGTGGAACTTCGGAGCGGTATTTTTCTAAATTCGCATCTGCACTCATAATAATCCTCGAGATCTTGTAGAGTTCATTCTAGAAACGACCCAAGTCAAACCGTAGTAAAAAAACCGTGGTAAAAAAAGGGTCTGCGACAGTAAGGCTCCATCGTAACACAGATACCCTCTCTTGAGTATATGGTACTCTAATAGCAGCTCAGAAGATTTTATATCCACTCAAAAAGGGTTCAGGATGGCTAATTTGGGTTTTTAGGTGGTTGTCAGCAATCGGGGGCTCGGCCAAAATCAAGGGGTGAGTTGATACTGTGTTTATAGTGGCTTCAGAGGGTGAAATATGGCCGACCATCCGAAACTATCTCAATATGTCATCAAGTTACGAAGGTGGCAGATCCGTTGTGTCGCCATGAGTATGCCGGCAACCCTCCTTTTTCTTCTTGGAGGTGTATGGGAGTCGATACTGACCGTTGCCATTTCGGGAGCTTTGTTGTTCCTGCTGCTATGTGTTATCTTTGGAATTGGTATTCATCTTTGGTGGCGGGGGTAGCGTTATTGCCCATCAACCGAATACCATTTTCGATGAGCAAAGTTATAACTTCTCGTGGAGTTATATGGTCAAAACCTGTATTGGCGAATTTCTAACTTCTCGTTATTATGGCAGGTCGGCGCCAAGGTTGTTTTGTAAGTTAAAAAACAGTAAGCCGCTCCGGGAAACCTTGATGGTTTGCAAGGCAAAAGAGATTCAAATTATAAAGAGAAACAAACATGACCGAATATCGTATCGAAGAAGATTCCATGGGGCCAATTAAAGTCCCTGCAAATGCCTATTATGGTGCCCAAACTCAGCGAGCTGTTGAAAATTTTCCAATTTCAGGATGGCGGTTACGACTGCCCCTCATTCATGCAATGGGTATGGTTAAACTAGGATGTGGTACTGCGAACAACGATCTGGAAAGATTGACAAAAACGGGTGAAAAGCCACTTTCAGACGAGCAAGTCGCTGCGATGTTAGAGGCTTGTGAAGAAGTCGCCAGCGGAAAGCTAGATAACGAGTTTCCGGTCGATGTTTTTCAGACCGGTTCAGGGACTTCGAGCAACATGAATGTTAATGAAGTCATTTCAAACCGAGCAATGGAAATCTTGGGAGGCACTCTCTCGAAGCCTAAGAAGGCGGATGAGAAAGAGATCGATCCAAACGATCACGTCAATATGGGGCAAAGTACGAATGATACCTTTCCAACGGCAATTCATGTTGCCGTCGCTTGCGAAATAAAAAACCGTCTACTCCCTGCCTTGCGCCGTCTCGCCGATGCGTTCCGTCAGAAGGGAAAAGAATGGGATAAAATTATCAAAACAGGTCGTACCCACCTCATGGATGCGACCCCCTTGCGACTAGGTCAAGAGTTTAGTGGCTTTGCCCGTCAGTTAGAACTTTCTGCTGATCGGGCCCAACTCGCTTTGGAGGCTGTTCTAGAGTTGCCCGTCGGTGGTACAGCCGTCGGAACCGGTATCAATGCCCATCCCGAGCTTGGTGGCCGTGTGGCAAAATTTCTTGCCGAAAAGCTCAAAATTCCATTTGTCGAGGCCGTTAATCACTTTGAGGCGAATGCACAACGTGACGGCCTTGTTTCGTCCCATGGACATTTACGAACGATTGCCTCGACTTTGTTCAATGTAGCCAATAATATCCGATGGATCGCCTCAGGGCCACGGTGTGGTTTTGCTGAGGTACAGCTCCCTTCGCGCCAACCAGGAAGTTCGATTATGCCTGGAAAGGTCAACCCCGTTATGTCCGAAAGTATGATGCAAGTCGCTGCAAGGGTTATGGGCAATGATCAGGCGATCGTCATCAGTGGGGCCTCTGGCGGCCAGTTTCAACTGAATATTATGATGCCCATGATGGGGCATACGACCCTTGAAAGTATCGACCTTTTAGCCTCGTCGTGTGAAGCGTTTGTCGATTTTTGTGTAACCGATATGAAGGCGAACGAGAAACATTGTGGCGCTGGTGTTGAGCAATCACTCTCGATGTGTACTAGCCTCACACCCCTTATTGGTTATAAAAAAGCGGCCGAGATTGCCAAGAAGGCGCACAAGTCGGGTAAGACGGTTAGGCAAGTGTGCAAGGAAGAAAAAATTTTAGATGAAGAGACTTTGAAAGAGGCTCTCGATCCATGGAGAATGACCGAGCCACAAGCCTAGGGGCTGTAAGTGAATCGGTAAACAGAATAGAGCGATTGTTTTTCATCAAAGACCGTTCGAAGGGAGTCGAAGTAAGATGAAGATTGAAAAAGCTTGTGTCCCAAAAAGGAGGGCCCTTGTCTGTGCCACCCTTTTCTCAGTAATTGTCTGTGGTGTAAAGCCTGCGACTGCTCAGGAGGCTCATGTGCAGGTAGCGCAGGCCGAGGTTGTCCAGGCAAGGGGTGACGGCCAAAAACAAAAGGGCCAAATAAGTGGGGTCGGTCTCTATAAGGTTCGGCAGATCTCTCATACTGAAAGGGCCGAAATTGAAGCGTTAGAGCCACCTAAAAAGTTCGCCGTCGTTCAGGCGACTCAGATTCAGGGACAAAGTCCAAGCGAACTTCTCGTAAGTGCTCATGAAAAGTCACTCACAGCAGCGACCGTTGCCGAGCTTAACGAGGTGATTGCCATTTTAGCAAAAGCGACCGAGCAGGAGGTCTCTGACGAAGATTTTGCCTATGCCCAGAAACTCGTCTCGTGGACACTCAATCGGCGAGGAGAGGCTTTTACCGATCAGGCCCAGGAGTTCTTCGAGGCTGGCCAAAAAGAAAATGCTAGCCGCCTTGAATCGCAGGCAATGGCCGATTTTAATGCTGCCCTGGCGAATGATCAAACTCGTTGGAAGGCAAGACAAAATCGTGGGATCGCCTTTGCTTTGCAAGGTGATTTTGGTAAGGCCGTTATCGATTTTTCGGAAGTAATAGAAGCGAATCCTGGCTATATAAATGCTTGGTTTAATCGGGCCGAAATTTATTATGAAGAACAACAATTTCAAAAAGCGGTAAAAGACTACTCACAGGTTTTGACTCTCCGTCCTGGCGACCAGGGGGCGCTCACCGGTCGTGGCCACGCTTATTTCCAGCAAGGCCACTATGAAGAGGCCTACGCCGACTATAACGAAGTCACCCAGCTCTCCCCAAACGATGCAAAGTCACTTACTCAAAGAGGGGACGCGCTCTGCCTACTCGAAAAATGGGAAGAGGCGGCTGATGATTATCGAAAAGCGATCGAATCTAATCATGAATTCGCCCGTGCTTATTTGAGTGCTTCATGGCTTATGAGTACTTGTCCTCTTGAGCGTTATCGAGACAAGGAACTCGCCGTTGCCGTTGCACAGAAAGCAATTTCGCTCCATTCCGAAGACGATTATCGCTATTTAGATGTCCTCGCAGCGGCTCATGCAAGTGCAGAAAATTATCCTGTGGCAGTTTCTACAATTGAAAAAGCGATCACCATCGCACCAGAGAGAGAGCAAAAGGCTCTCCAGGAAAGACTTGAGCTATACAAAGTCAACAAACCTTACAGGCAGCTACCCCAAAAATAGAGAGCCTAATACTCAGGTAACCTGAAAGGCGAAATGGTGAGTTTTGGTCTTCTACCAGAGATGCCATTGATGGCTATAAAGGACCCACAGACCTAACAGAAGATTTGTTACAGCGTGAGCCTGAAAGCAGCTGCTGAGTTTATCTCTTTTGAGCATTAAAAAGGAGAGAAAAGAGAACCAGATGGCAGCGGCGATCGCCTCATGAGGATGGGTGAGCACTCCATAGATCGTTATGGCAGCAAGGCCGCCGAGGGTCGTTTTGCGCAGTGGAAGTTGTTGCCAGTTAGGTGTCGAGATATATCGGCCGAGAAATCCCCGCACGAAGAGTTCTTCAACGAAAGGGATTACAAGGGCTAGTCCGAAAAATCTCAGGGCCAAAAACGGGAAGAGCAGGCTAGTCTCACCAAGTTCTGGAAATGGATTGTAGAATGAACGTCCCGAGCCGAGCCACTGATCGTCGAGCCCGATTGTCGAGAGAATAAGAGGTTCAAGGCGAAGGTTGCATAGACCAATCCAGATTCCTGCACCAAGGCAGCCCCAGCTAATCGCAAGGAAGTCAGGACGAAAGAGAGGAAAAAAGGGGCGGTAGGCCCTCCAAAAATAACCAATGCAGCTCAGGGTAAGGCCAATACGAATAGCGTAAAAGAATGGAAAAGTGTAAAAAAGGGGAGGCTCTTTCGCCGTGGCTGGTGATTTTTGGCCTTGTCCTGTTTTTGGGGCCGAACTAGAATTGGGGGCTGGTTCGCCACTTGGTTTATCCAAAATCGGGGCTGGACTCAAAAATCCGAGGGCCATATAGATCGCCAGCGGGGCAATGAGTGCCACAGCCAGTCGGTTGCTGACTTTGTCCGATTGAGCGTTTTCCCGGTCGGTATTTGTATTTCCAAGGTGGTTTTCGGGAGTCGTCGAGTCCATAGGTCGATTACTATTTGTTTGCGACAGTTTAAAAAACAGGGCCGTTGGGCCCTTCTACGGTAAAATAGTTTAAGGCTATTAAAATGAACTTCATACGGGCGGTAATTTAGGCAGAATCTGGCTGAGGGCCGGTTCTGCATACAGTTTGACTTTTTGGGAGAGTTTGGGCAGCCCTTTTTTCGCCGGTCTGCTTTGCTTTTCTGTAAAAGTTCGGTTCATTTTCTCTAACGAGAATATCTTTGGTTGTTAAAAGAGTATAAACGATTACCACTTGTCCCCTTCTGAAGCCTTTGTCTTTGGAAGCAAATTGTTCGACAACGGTATCGTTTTTCAGGTGGTGCCTAAGGCACTACTCTAAATAGAGTGATTGTTTACAGTCGATAAATTTCCCTTAATTTTTGTTTTTCAGGTGTGAGATGTCCCTAGAAAAGTTACGTAACATCGGTATTTCTGCCCATATTGATTCGGGCAAAACAACTTTGAGTGAGCGAATCCTGTATTATGCCGGGCGCATTCACAAAATCGAAGAAGTCCGTGGTGGTGGCGATGGTGCAACCATGGACCATATGGAACTGGAAAAAGAACGTGGTATTACCATTACCTCGGCGGCGACGACCGTTACCTGGAATGATCACACGATCAACTTGATCGATACCCCTGGTCACGTCGATTTTACTGTCGAAGTCGAGCGTTCTTTGCGAGTTCTTGATGGTGCGATTTTGGTCCTCTGTTCAGTCGGTGGTGTTCAGGCTCAGTCATTGACCGTTGATCGTCAAATGAAACGATACAAGGTGCCACGTTTGGCGTTCATCAATAAAATGGACCGTACCGGTGCCGATCCATTTAGTGTCGTTACCCAAATGAAGGATAAACTAGGGGCCGATGCCTTTATGGTTCAATATCCAATGGGTGGTGGTGAAACTTTTGAAGGTATGATCGACCTCATTAC
>JALCBQ010000099.1 GCA_028066335.1 Pirellulaceae bacterium | reverse complement strand
CTACGAGCCTCAGCAAAAGTGGCTCTCCCGTTTTCGCGATTTTTTTCTCGGAAAATTTTGTCGGTCGATAATCACAGGGAGCAGCGACCCCGATCGCCCCTTGGCAACTGGGGAACTCTTTTTCAGCGGCAGCCAGCATCTCCTCGGTAGAAACAACCCAGATAACAGTCGCTTCTGGGGGATAATCTATCGTTACAGGACCGCTAATAATTGTTACCTGATGGCCAAGGTCGAGTGCCGCTTGAGCTAACGAGGCTCCCATTTGGCCACTACTGCCGTTGGTCAGATAGCGAACCGGGTCAAGGTATTGACGGGTAGGTCCCGAGGTAATAAGAACTTTGACCATAAGAGCCTTAAAGAGAGAAAGCCAGGAGGGATTATACTAAAAAAAATTGTCAATAAGTCTCTGCAGTAGAGGGTAAAATAGTTTTTGTTCGTTCATTGTTGAGTGAGGAGATCAGTCACCGCCTTGAAGACGGTAGCCGGTTCTGCCATTCGGCCTGTCCCTGTTTTACGGCAGCTGAGCCAACCATCTTCAGGACCTACGAAATAATACCCATCTTCTTTGAGTTGAGCAATGTTACGCTGTACAACCCTCTTTTCCCACATTTCACAGTTCATAGCCGGTGCTAAAAGGAGTTTTCCTGTATAAGTTAGGCAGAGGGTGCTAAGGAGATCATCGGCAAGGCCGTGAGAGATTTTTGCTAAAAGGTTCGCTGTCGTAGGTGCAATACAAAAGAGATCGACCTTTTCGACGAGTTCGATATGGGCTCCTAGGGGGTAACCTGGTGTCGATTCGAAGAGAGAAGAGACGACCGGTTTGGCCGTAAGGGCGGCAAAGGTAGCAGGGCCAATAAACTCGAAGGCCGACTCGGTCATGACAGTCTGAACCGAGTGCCCCGCCTTGACCATGAGGCTGGCAATTTCTGCCGACTTGTAGGCAGCAATGCCACCAGTAATTCCTAAAAGGATAGAAGCCATAAGCCTTCCCTTGGGAGAAGAGCCTCTTCTGAGACCGGTTACATGAGGCTTGGAGAGTTTCAAAAGCTAGATCGATAAATGGGCACTTGCTTAACAAGTGTACTTAAACCGCAGCGATACCTATTCTTCAATGCTATCAAAATCAGGGGCTTCGTCTTCGGTGTCTGGTTCTTCAACAATTTGTAGTTCTTCGGCGTCGTCAAGGTAAATTTTGTCTTGCAAAATTTCTTGGATGACAATCGCCATATTATTCGGCTCTTTGGTTTCAGCGAGAGGTCGGCTGCCGGCGTTAAGCTGGACAAGACGTTTTTGCATTAAGATGGAAAGACGAAAACGGCCGCCAACTTTATTAATGATTTCTTCTTCTTTGAGCTCTTCTAGCATTTCTTTCACAGCCTCTGAAAATAGAGAGTTATTTGGGGGCGAAACCAATCTCACATTGTAGCAAGGAACTTACTCTTCGTCAGTCCCTACTTTTTCTTTGTTCTTTGAATTGTCGAGATTTTTCAAAATACCCAGATTTTTCAAAATACCCAATAGTTGCTCGACCGAGCCCTCGATAGTTTTGTTAACAACAATATGTTGGTAGCGATTGGAGAGCTCCATTTCGCGTCGGGCGACCTCCAGACGTCTCTGGATTGACTGCTCTGTTTCAGTGCCGCGGTTGCGCAATCGGTACTCAAGTTCCTCAAGGGTTCCGGGCGAAATAAAAATCGTTATGGCGTTTGGGAACTTCTGGATGACTTCTTGCATGCCGGCGACGTCAATTTCGAGAAGAACCGATTTGCCGAGGTCGAGATGTTTGCTCACCTCCGACTTGAGGGTGCCATACCAGTATCCTTTGCCAAAGACTTCAAAAGCCTCTAAAAAATCGTCGTTCTCTTTTCGTTTTTGAAATTCTTCTGGAGAGAGGAAAAAGTAGTTTTTCCCCGGAATTTCACCAGGGCGGGGAAGTCGAGTCGTTGCCGAGATGCTCAATTCGAGTGATTGTCCACATTTCTCAAGGAGTCTTGCCAAAACGGTCGTTTTACCAGCCCCCGAGGGGCCAGAGACGATAACGATTTTTCCCTGTGCTTTTTTTTCCAAAGTATATTTCTACCTTGTGTCAAATTCGGTGGACTTCAACTATTTGAAAAATAGAGAAAGGGCGCATTGGTCTTCGTTTTTCTCGAACGTACGAACTTACTCGATATTTTGTACCATTTCTCGGATACGCTCAATAATCGTTTTCATTTCAACAACACATTTTGCAATTTCGGCGTGGTTTGCCTTGGAGCCGATGGTATTCGTTTCACGAAAAAGCTCTTGAGTGAGAAAATCAAGTTTGCGGCCGTTACTTTCAGGGGCGTCTACAACGCTCTCCAGTTGATCAAGGTGGCTGTATAGCCGAACTGTCTCTTCTGAAGTGTCACACCGATCGGCGTAGATGCCGACTTCTCGAATGATATCTTGGGGGAGAAGTTCGATATCATTACCCTCAAGCAATTTGTTTAGTTTTTCAATGATTCGATTTTGATAGTGTTCGACGACCGCCGGTGCGTACGTTTCGACCTCTTGTGCGAGTTTCCGAAGTGTATGGGAGTTCGCCTGGAGATCAAGTTGCATCGCCTTTCCCTCTTTACTACGCATCTCAAGGAGGTTTTCGACAGCTTTTTCGAGAGTCTTTTCTATCGGAGGCCAGTTTTCTTTACAAATTTGCTCCGTGTCGAGACCCTCATTAAAGACACCGGGTAAGCTCAGCAAAGGCTCAAGCGAGATAGCACTTGAGACCATGTCTTGTTGACTGGAGAAATCGCGGAGTTGTTTAAGATAACCAGCCAAAACTTGTTGATTGATTTCGACCGATGAATTGTCTATTTTGCTCTGAACACGAATATTAACCTGTACCGTTCCGCGCCGGATCGATTTTTTGAGAAGTGGCTCAATCCGGGACTCCATTGCAGAGTAGGTATCTGGAATCCGTAACGATAGTTTAAAGTACCGGTTATTGATGGTTTTTATTTCAACGTGGACAAAGAGTTTCTCGTCTTGAAAAGTGGCCGCCCCGTATCCAGTCATGCTGAGTAACATTCGATCTTTCCTACTGTTGAGCTGTGTTTAGAAGAACAAAAAAAGAGAAAAATCAAAGGCAGGATTATCAGTGGCCAGATTATCAATGGGCAGAGACTACCCCAAGGATAGTCTCTTACTTGCACATTATCGTATTTTTTAAGGTTGACTGCATATTGGCAGCTAAGGACAACTACTGATTATTGCCACCGGTGTCGTTGTTGCCAGTTGTCCCACTCGTCTCACCCGATGTGAGAGGCGTTTGGTCTGTGCCGGTGCCTGAATCTGTACTGGGCGAGGAGATCGTATTGTTTCCACTCGGTGCAGACCCTGGTGAGGCGGATTCATTGACTATTTTGATTGTAAGTAAGCAAACGAGGATCCAAACAGCGGCAACGACGACCGTAATCCTGGTAAAAAGGTCGCCTGCCTTAGTGCCCAGGGCACTTTCACCACCGGCGCCACCTAATGCACCGGCCAGCCCTCCCCCACGTCCACGTTGAATAAGAATCAACATGATGAGAAAGATTGAACCAAAAAACATGCCGAACCAGAGCAACCATTCCATAATCTCTATCATATTTTCTACCTGTTTATTACCTCACAGAAAGGCTTGGATAGCCTTGATTTTGGGGTACTTCCTTTTGACATCCTTCCCACTGAAACGATACAAACCACGAATTCTAAACGAGTTATTGCAATCTATCAAGTATTCCTAAGAAAGTTTCTGCTTTTAAAGAGGCACCACCGACAAGGGCACCGTCAATATTTTCTTGCTCAATTAGCTCTTTGCTATTTTCTGGTTTGACGCTACCACCGTAAAGTATCTGGATGTTTTGAGCTGTGACTTTTCCAAATTTGGTAGCGAGAGTCTGGCGGATTGTGGCGTGGACTTCCTCTGCTTGCTCTGGAGAGGCGACTTTACCAGTGCCGATTGCCCACACTGGCTCATAAGCGATAACAATCTGTTCGGCCTGTTTCTCTGTAATCCCAGCTAAGGAACCATAGAGTTGTTCCAAAACGATATCAGTGGTTTGATTTTCTTCTCGTTGTTTTAAAGTTTCGCCAACGCAGACGATCGGCTTGAGTCCTTTCTCAAGAGCAGCAAAGGCCTTCTTGTTCACAATGGCGTTTGTCTCTCCCAAAATGTGGCGTCGTTCACTATGCCCAAGAATCACATACTGACACCCTAAATCGGCCAACATCTCACATGATATTTCACCCGTAAAAGCGCCTGCATTTTCAAAATAGACATCTTGGCCTCCAAGAGCCAGTGAGGTATGGCCAATCTTTTGTGAAATGGTATCAAGGTAGACATAAGGGGGGCAAATCGCTACTTCGGCCTCAAAGTGGTCGACTTGGAGAAGTAGTTCCTCAACGAGTCCGATCGCCTGTTGGCGAGAGAGGTTCATTTTCCAGTTTCCGGCAATCAATATCGGTCTCATAAAGGGGTTCCTTAAAGGTGCGTGAGATCGATTATTATCTCAAATGGCAAGGTTATCCCATTTCATTTTTTTTGTAAAGGAGGGTTCTTCTCGAAAGCAGGGTACTCGTGTTACCCATCTTCTTGGACCTGCTATTTGTCGATCTGGTTTTACCCCTACTTCTTACGGTTAAAACTTTTGGAGGTAGGCGAATTATTAGGTGGGGAGTAACCATTCAGGAAGTCTTTTGACTTTCCCTTTGTCACTAACGCATGCTAAGGTCGTTTTGCCAGTAACGAGAAGTTCATCTCCTCGCCAAAGCTTGTATTCGTGCCAGATTCGAGCTCCCTTCGCTTTCAAGGTTTGGGTGTGAAGGACCAGCAAGTCGTCATAACGGGCTGGCAGGCGATATTGGCAATTTGCCTCGGCAACGACGAGAAATAACCCCTTTTCTTCCATTTGTCGGTACGAAATATTGCTGGCACGTAGTTGCTCGACTCTTCCCATCTCAAAATAGGTAAGGTAGTTTCCGTGGTGGACCCACCCTTGGGCGTCGGTCTCTTGATAGCGCACACGGATGGTTATCTGGTGTTCGGGCAATAAATTCATGGTTACAAGTTGTTTTTACCGAAGAACAGAGGTAAATAATTGACCAGTTGTGTGCAATCATTTATAGTTACCTTTTTCCATTTTCACCAGAGCTAACCGAGAAAGTGCCTCCATGAGTATTGGACATGGGTCCGGTATCGATTTTTCAACGATGCGCGGGCGAGAGTACCCTTCGATTCGACAATTTACCATTTTCTTGGAGAATAGGGTTGGTCAGCTGTTAGAAGTCGTCCGTCGTTTCGAAAATTCTCACGTTAGGATTGTTGCATTTTCAATTGTCGATACGACCGAGTGTGCCTTTGTTCGTCTCCTTTTAAGCCACCCAGAGCAGGGGCGAGAAATTTTAGAGCGAGCCGGTTTGGCAATGATCGAAAGCGATCTGGTAGCAGTCGAATTGGGTGACGATCCACAACCACTTATCCAAATTTGTACTGCTCTATTGCAGGCAGAGATAAATATTGTCCAAGCTTATCCGTTGATTGTACGGCCTCACGATCGACCAGCGGTGGCCCTCATGGTCGATAATATCGAGATGGCTCAAGATACTCTTGCGAATAAGAAGTTTCGTATGCTTTCCGAGAATGATCTCCACGATATGGGGCCGGAAGAACTTATGTAGGGCCGTATTGTTTACAGACTCCATTGTTTACCGCTTCTTGTCGGTTTGGCGTAGTCTCAAAGAGCAAGCCTCCTAAACCCATTTGGCTCTCTGTGAACCACCTTTCTGGATTTGCCACTTTACTAACGATCTTTTAAAGAGAAAACGAAGAACCGATCATGGCGATACAGGTCATTTGCCCAGGATGTCACAAACGTTTTTCTGTCAGTGACAAATTTGCTGGACAACAGGGAGCGTGCCCTGAATGTAAAGGGATAATTAATGTTCCCAAAGCCTCAGATGAAATTGTCGTTCATGCCCCCGAAGATAGCGGCCCCAAAGACTCACAAGGCCGCTCGGTCCTAAAACCGTTAAAGCGCCAAGCGACTCGTCTTTCGATTCCATTGATTGTTGCTATTGTCGTTGGGTTGTTAGTTACCTTTCTAGGTGCGATTATTTTTCAAGGTACGACCTCGCCAGTTTTATTAGGAATCGGCGGTATTTTACTCGGCCCAATTCTCGGATGGGCCGGTTACTCCTTTTTGCGAGAAGCAGAGACCGAACCGTTTGGCGGTCTGGAGTTGTTGGCAAGAAATCTCGGTTGTGGCCTTATTTTTGCCGCTGGTTGGGGAGTCGTTTGGGGTATCGACTGGTATCTGGATCTCCCCGAGTTTGCGGGAGTTCTTAAAATTTTCTATCTGGCCCTTTTACTTGGTATAGGGACAGTTGCCGCTACGGTTGCCTATGAATTGGAGTTGTTTCGAGGAGCCCTTTGTTATGCAGTCTATTTAGGGGTGACGGTTGTTTTACGGCTCATTGTTGGTCTGCCAGCGATCGGTTCAGAAGTAGTTCAGGAAGTCGACGAATTTGCTTTGTTGCTCTTGCCTATCTTTTCAAGCTTGTCGTCTGTGCTGTAAAAGCTTTAGTAAAAAAGTGAGGGTGTTTGGGCTTTGTTTGAGTAGGCCGGAAAGGGTGTTTTAACGCAATATGGAACTACGTGAAATACCTGAGCTCCGTCAGTTGGAGGTAAAAAGTAGCCTGATACGCCTTCCAATGGAACAGGATGTGCCGTTGACCCCACGTATTCGGTCACTCCTTGATTCAGCCCCATTTCAGCGACTAAGAAAAATTAGCCAGTTAGGGTTCGTCTCGTATGTCTATCCTGGGGCGACCCACTCGCGATTTGAGCACTCGTTGGGTGTCTACCGACTTTCGCTTCATTACCTACGGCAACTGTTACATTTCTCCAGTTTTACACGGCAGGTTTCGGTTCACGGCGCACAGAAGCTTATTGTTGCTGCTCTATTGCATGATCTGGGCCATTGGCCTTTTTGCCATCCGACCGAAGATATGGCTTTGTCGGGTATTCCCACACACGAACATTTCTCAAATCACTTCCTCTTTAAAGGTGAAATCGCGGATCAATTGCGGTCACAATGGCAAATCGAACCCCAGGAAATCGTCGATCTTTTGACGGTGAAAGCGGAAAAGGCCGAAGACCGTTTATTGCAGAGCATTCTCTCTGGACCAATTGATATTGATAAAATGGACTATCTGCAACGTGATAGCCAGCTTGCAGGCGTTCCCTACGGTTGTCATTTTGATTGGCAGAGGCTTATAGGTAGTTTGTGCCTTGATCAAAATGAGGGTGCCCTTGCAATCACTAGTAAGGGGCGAACTGCGGCCGAGATGATGGTCTTTGCCCGCTACGTTATGTTCAATGAAGTCTATTGGCACCACGCGGTCCGTTCAGCGACAGCGATGTACCAACGGGCTTTTTATCTTCTTCACGAGCAGCTTGATTTTAAGAAGCTTTTTTCGTTGACCGAGGCTCCTTTTATTGAGGTACTTCAAGAGACCGCACAACAGGGAGCCGAGAAAGAGGGAGGGCAACAATCAGCGCCCTATGTAGCGGCAGCAATGTTGCTGGACGGTCTTTTTGGCCCGAAAAGAGGGTTATACAAGCGCCTTTTGCAGTTCAATTCGTTAGAAAATGAGCCACTCTTTACTCAGCTGGCACACAAACCGTATTCTTGGTTAGCTCGGTGTAGTGAAGCCTTTGCTAAATTACTTTCGCAACGAACTTCGCGACCAGTTTCACCACACGAAATTTTGCTTGATGCACCACCGATCCATTTAGAGGTGCAGTGTAATATCGAGATTTATTTTTCCCACGAAAACGCGTATCGACCACTTCAAGAGGTCTCCCCTGTCGTTACGACCCTCGCCAGACGGCAGTTTGATGATTACGTGAAGAGGGTCCGTCTCTTTATCCATCCTCGCTGGGCCAAAGAGTTTAACGACCCTGCCCCGCTTCTTGAGATTTTAGAAAAGGCGGTTAAGCTCGTCGAAAGCTAAACCTACTTCGCTAAATTTGCTAAAAACACCATGTGTTGCTTAAGAGATGTAGAGTCGTTATTTTGCTCACCGAGCTAAACTACCTTTGGCTTTGAGGGATAATTTTCAAAGCGAGTTCATCAAGCTGCCGGGTATCGACGGTGTTAGGGGCATTGGTCATAAGGTCGGTCGCCCTTTGTGTTTTGGGGAACGCAATACAATCTCGGATATTTTGTGTTCTGGCAAACAACATAACGATTCGATCCAGGCCAAGAGCAATACCTCCATGGGGGGGGGCGCCGTATTGGAGGGCGTCCAGCAGATAGCCAAATCGTTCAGCGGCCATTTTTTCGTCAATCCCTAGCAGGTTGAAAACTTTTTGCTGGATTTTGTTATCGTGGATTCGAATCGTTCCACCACCTGCTTCATAGCCATTGATAACGAGGTCATAGGCTTGAGCACGACATTTAGCAATTTCGGAATCAAGGAGGGGAAGGTCCTGTGTACGAGGTGCCGTGAAAGGATGGTGCATTGAATCCCAGCGGTTTTCATCTTCATTAAATTCGAACATTGGAAAGTCCGTGACCCACGAGAAGTGAAAATCGTTGGAGTCATACAGCTTCATCTCGGCGCCGATTTTTTTCCGTAGGCCATGAAGAACCTTACAGGTTGTTAACCATTGGTCTGCACTAAAGAGCAGAAGGTCCCCTGGCTCAGCGTCGAGTCGTTCTTTGATTTCTCCCAAAAGCTCTGTTGAGAAATTTTTGGCAATCGGTGAGAAAAGTGTTCCTTCTTCTTCGACACGGAACCAAGCAAGTCCTTTAGCGCCGAGGTCTTTTTGAACAAATTCGGTAAGGGCATCAATTTTTCGACGGGTGTAGTTTGCCGCTCCTCCTTTGACGTTGAGTCCTCGGACGGCTCCCCCTTCTGACGTCGCTGTTGCCGAGAAAACACGAAATTCGGCTTTAGCAGCTAGATCGGTACAATCGACGATTTCCATACCGAAACGGAGGTCAGGGGCATCGTGGCCAAATCGCTCCATCGCTTCGTCCCATGTCATTCGGGGGAGAGGAAGAGAGAGTTCCTGGCCTAAGAGATCTTTTACTAAACGTGCGACGAGACCATCAACGATTGTTAAAACATCTTCTTGCTCGACAAACGACATCTCCAAATCGAGCTGAGTGAATTCAGGCTGACGGTCGGCGCGAAGGTCTTCATCACGAAAACAACGGGCAATTTGCATATAACGATCGTAGCCAGCAACCATGAGAATCTGTTTGTATAGCTGGGGTGACTGTGGGAGGGCGTACATGAGCCCTTCATGGACACGGCTGGGAACGAGGTAGTCCCGGGCACCTTCTGGGGTACTACGACCGAGAATTGGAGTTTCAATGTCGAGAAAGCCATTTGATTGGAAATAATCTCGCATGATGTTCGTAATCTGACTACGTAGTGCCAAAGTTTGCTGCATCTCTTCTCGCCGAAGGTCGAGATAGCGGTACTTGAGGCGAAGGTCTTCGTTGGGAAGATCTTGTTGTCCAGGGGTAAATGGAGGGACCTCGCTTCGGTTGAGAAGTGTCAAGTCTGTCGAGTGAATTTCGATTTCACCGGTAACAAGGTTTTTGTTCTCTTGACCAAGGGGCCGAAGTTTTACACAACCAACGACCGAGATAACATCTTCGGCACGAAGCTTTTGTGCTTGAGTAATGACGGTCTCACCAGCCGACGGTTCAAAGA
>JALCBQ010000098.1 GCA_028066335.1 Pirellulaceae bacterium | reverse complement strand
GAACAGCACCATCAACCGCTCCATGAACTGGTGAAACTGTATCGCCCATTTTTATATCAAGATCATTAGCGACATGTGAACCGACAACGGCCTCAAAATACCCGTTTTCCTCATTCCATTCCTCAAAATTGCGTCCCTCTCGAAATTCAAACGGCTTCTCGTCTGATCCATACCTCAAGAGTTCAAACATCTCGGGTGTCGTACCAACTGCCCGATATTTGCCAACATAATCACCAAGGCAAATCGGAATAGCAAAATCAACGAGGCTACTATACTCTCCTGCTACCCCATCAGCCCGATCTTCGGCCTTCTTGTATTTCAAATAAAAATCATACGGCAAATTCTCAATCGGCTTACTAAGGTAAAAAACACTATTGACCGTCAGTTGCAAGGCCCCCCCTTTTTTCCCGGCGATCATATCGTAGCCAAGACCGGAGTTGCTAAGAAAAGAGTCTCGAACGACTCCCTGAATTAATAAAACAGCGACGACCAGCGCCGTGCCGAGTGCCATCGAAAACATCGTCAGCAAAGAGGCCAAACCCCGCTGTTTTAGACCTTTAAAGGCAATTTTCCATAAACTCATAGTAGTTCACATATACTTTAAAATGAATGATTGTTATCTCGAAAATCGTTAAAATGAGCGTCAAAAACTCAAACACAAAAAAACAAAGAGGGCAGAAGAGGCTAGACCGCTTCGGTCTCACCCTTGACCGTTTTTTTTCCAACTAAATTGATGTCCTCTAGTTTTTCGACACGGTCAAACTGCTCAGAGACTTCCATCGAATGAGTTACCAAAATCATGGCGACTTTCTCTTCTCGACAAGTCTCTCGCAATAACTCAATAATCAGCTCTTGGTTAGAAGGGTCAACATTTGCCGTCGGCTCGTCGGCCAAAAGCAATCTCGGCTTTTTTACCAATGCCCTGGCAACGGCAACCCGCTGTTGCTCCCCAACCGACAGAGAATCTGGTTTATGGTGTAAACGGTGACCTAAACCGACCCGTTGTAACAACTCTTCAGCACGTTTACGAGAACTCCACCCTCGACTAAAAGTCATCCCAATGAGGACGTTTTCCAGGGCTGTAAAAGATTGTAGCAAGTTAAACGTCTGAAAAACATAACCTATTTTGTTGGCTCGCAGTCGATCTCGCCCTGATTCGCTAAGTCGGAGCATATCAACTTTGTCAATCACAACTTTTCCAGAATCGGCCTTGGTAATGCCTGCAATTGTATGCAACATCGTCGTCTTGCCACTACCACTGCGACCTACTAAAACCATTTGCTCGGCGGCAGCGACCTTAAAAGAAGGGATCTCCAATATTTCAAGGGGTTCCTGACCATATTGAGGATAAGATTTCTTTACATTTTCTAATTGTAACATTGGGTATTTTTACTCTTATTAAAAAATCGCACCAAAAGTCTGGCAACGACCTACAAATTCAGGAATAAAGCGGATCACGCTATCAGCAATAACCTTATT
Organism: Pirellulaceae bacterium; assembly: GCA_028066335.1. Lineage (GTDB taxonomy): Bacteria > Planctomycetota > Planctomycetia > Pirellulales > Pirellulaceae > JALCBQ01. The sequence continues at coordinate 8,650 of JALCBQ010000098.1, read as the reverse complement.
GGCTTCGCCCATATCTGCTTTTAGGAAACTTACAAAGGAGTCCATTTTAGAACAATAGAAGACAAAATCAACTCAAAACAGTATATCACCTACCCGTACGCTGAGAAGTGCCTATCGGTTCCGCATTGCTCGCTGAATATCTCGATTCATTGTCTTCTTCTTAAGTGATTCTCGTTTGTCGAAAAGTTTTTTCCCTTTACCGAGCCCTAACAGGACCTTGGCAATTCCACGTTGGTTAAAATAGATCTTTAGTGGTACAAGGGTTAACCCCTTCTCTTTGGCTCGCGAAGCAAAACGGTCGAGTTCACGTCGATGCAATAATAATTTACGTGGCCGTTTTGTCGGATGGTTATTGACATTCGCATAAGAATATTCTGGTATATCACATCCATAGAGCCATAATTCATCGTCGCGCATATGTGCATACGATTCATCCAGAGAAACACGCCCATTACGCAAACTTTTTACCTCACTCCCCCAAAGCATAATTCCACACTCGATATGTTCGGAAATATCGAACTCATGCCGAGCCTTCCGATTTTGGGCGACTGGTTTATCGTGTTTCTTTTCTTTGGCCTTCTTACCTTTTTTCCCCATGCCTGACCTCTCATCTCCCTCACAAACGCACCTTACTCGCGCGATCTTTCTAACGCTTTTTACTTAAAAGAGCCTATTTTAACAGAGAAACCATAACTCTCCGGTAGTTTTTCCACCAAATCGATTTAGAATGAGGAGGTCCTCTGAGCTAGATCATTATAAAAGCAGCTCCTTTGTTCTTAAAGACCTAAGACACAGGTCGCCTTGGACGGGATCGCCCTATTTTTCATTTTTGTGAGAAGCCACTGAGACCGATAACCAACATTATCAACAAATTATTTCAGCTCAAGTATTTTCAGCCATTGGCTTCTTAATTTGGAATTCCCCCCTCTAACAAAACATTTTCCGGGTAAACAAACGATGTTTTCTCTCGATATTATCGAAAAATCGGGTCGCTGTGGATCGGGTGGACAAGCCTCATCTCGTGGCGGCGCTTGTGGAGGGGTGGGGGTCCCTGCCCAAGAGTCGATTGAGGGAACGACCGAACGGTTACCAAAATGGTTAAAGCGTCAGGTCCCTAAAGGGAACGTCAACCACTTTACTTCGAAACTTATTCAAGAGCTCGACCTTGTAACGGTCTGTGAAGAGGCAAAATGTCCGAATCGAATGGAGTGTTACTCCCAAAAAACGGCGACTTTTATGATCCTGGGAGACATCTGCACACGCCCCTGTGGTTTTTGTGCCGTCTCCCGTGGCCGGCCGCAGCCTCCAGAACAAGATGAACCGACCCGCCTTGCCGAGGCGGCCGATCGACTCGGCCTTGAGTATGTCGTTCTCACTTCGGTCACACGAGATGACCTTCCCGACGGAGGTGCCGAACACTTTTACCAATGTACGACAGCCATTCGTGAGAAAACAGGGGCCAAGGTCGAAGTCCTCACCCCCGACTTTGTCCGACAAAAACATATGCTCAAACGAGTTGTCGAAGCCCAACCGACGGTATTCAATCACAACACCGAAACCGTTCCACGCCTCTATCGAAAAATCCGTGGCCCACGTTCAGACTATCGGTGGACCCTAAGAATGCTTCAAGAGATAAAAGAGATCAATCCCAAAATAAAAACCAAAACGGGGCTCATGCTCGGCATGGGTGAAACTCATGAAGAGCTTTTTGACTGCCTAGCCGACATCCTTGACCATGGTTGTGACTTCCTGACACTTGGTCAATACCTTCGCCCTTCAAAACGGTATCTACCCGTTACTCGGTACCTCCCCCCGGAAGAATTTGTCTATCTTGGTAAAGCAGCCAAAAGCATGGGGTTTAAACAGGTTGCCAGTGGCCCATTTGTCCGAAGTAGTTATCACGCTCGCGACATGGCAGAAATGTTCTAAAACTCCTGACAATATTTCATTTCTCTTATCTCTTAATATCAAATAAGCAATAAATGGAAACGGACGCACTCTATCAGGAAGATTGCCTCAAAGGGCTTGCAAAGCTTCCTGCGGAGTGTATCGACCTTGCCTTCGCCGATCCCCCATTTAATATCGGCTTTGAGTACGATCAATACCAAGACGATCTCGACGACGACCAATATCTAAAATGGTGCCAGGCATGGAGTACAGAAATTAGAAGAGTTTTAAAACCGAACGGAACCTTCTGGTTAGCCATAGGCGACGAATATGCGGCCGAGCTTAAGGTAATGCTCACACGTAAGCTAAACTTTCATTGCCGCAGCTGGGTCATTTGGTACTATACCTTTGGGGTGAATTGTCAGAAAAAATTCAATCGATCACATGCCCACCTTTTCCACTTGGTCAAAGATCCAAAAGAATTTACCTTCAACACAGAAAAAATCCGAGTCCCTTCAGCACGCCAGCTCGTCTATGGCGACAAGCGGGCCAACCCCAAAGGACGCCTCCCCGACGACACATGGGTCCTAAGGCCACAGGATATTCCTGCAAGCTTTTCCAGTGAAGAAGATACCTGGTATTTTCCACGAGTCGCCGGGACTTTCAAAGAGCGGAGAGGATTCCACGGTTGTCAAATGCCAGAACAACTCCTTGGCCGCATTATCCATTCGTGCAGTAACCAGAATGACCTCGTTTTAGATCCGTTTGCTGGCAGTGGGACGACCTTAGCGGTTGCCAAAAAACTGAATCGGAAATACCTGGGCTACGAGATATCAAAAGACTATTGTGAACAAATTGCGAGCCGCCTTGAAGAAACCAGAGTGGGCGATGACCTCTCTGGCCCGGCAAATCCTTTGGCAAGCGTTCCATCAACCCGTAGGGGAAAACGGCTAAAAACCGAACCGAGCTGACAGACAACACTTCTGAGAACGACATCAATAACACCCCCTATAAATGGCCTCAAAAAAATCATAAATGGCCTTGCTTTTAAGGGCTAAAAGGCGTACCCTCCCTCTGCACCCTTTCTTTACATTTTCCCTAAAAACGACCATGACCGATCGCCAGAACGAGTCAAACGACGGGAACAACAAGAGCAGGCCCAATCCCCTTTCCGACGTACCAGACGGTCAAGGGACCTCTGAGGACCACGGCCTTCCTCTTGATCGGCTCACTGCCGCCTATGCACAGTTCTTTGACGAAGAGCAAACCCCTCACGAAGATGTCCCTCAAACCTCTTCCCATGAAAAAGACCGAGAGGGCTCCCATTCTGCCAAAGAAAAAGCAGCTCTCTTTCTCGAAGAAGAACAAGCCACTCTCGCGGATGAACAAGAGCAACACTGCCCACTTACCCCCCTCTCGATTCTGGAATCGTTACTCTTTGTCGGAAATGTTGAGAACCGTCCCTTAACCGGTAAAAAAATTGCCTCACTTATGCGAGGGGTTTCTGAACGAGAGATCGAACAGATGGTCGAAGAACTCAACCAAGCTTATCAAGAAGAATATCACGTCTTTCGGGTAATCCGGAAAGAGTCGGGCTATCAAATGATTCTTCATCCTGAACTGGAGAGCCTCCGTCAACTCTTCTATGGCAAGGTCAAAGAGGCCAAGCTCTCACAAGCAGCAATCGATACACTCGCAATTATTGCCTACAAACCAGGAATCCCCTCAAAAGAGATCGATCAACTCCGTGGGCGTGAAAGCAAATCTATCCTTGCCCAACTCGTTCGTCGGAATCTTCTCCGTTTTGAACGAGACTCAAAAAATCGCAGAACGCAAAACTACTACACAACCGATCGCTTTCTCGACTTTTTCAATCTTGCCAGCCTAGACGATCTACCCCTGAGCAATGATACCGACCTAATCTGAGTCTTGTTTTTTATCTTTGGCCCTTTTGAAATAGGAGCGGCATGACTAAAATGGGCTAGCCCCCTTTACCAAAGTCTCTCTCCTTGTCACTGGTCTCTCTACTTTTTTAGTAACTCTCTCCAACCTCTTTACAATAAGATAGTCTCGTTCTCTTAGGAAAAACGGACCGGACGGCCCTTTTCCTTCAAAAGAGCTAGCTTGTTTAAACATCCTTCAAAGACCGTTATGACTACTGACCCCTCAAAAGAATTAAAACGTACTCACTCGGTTCAGAAGCTTAAAGAAGTGGCGCCAGCAATTATGCCTTCGCTTCTCCTTTGTGACTTTGCGAACCTTGAAAAAGAGGTTGCCCGTCTGGAGGAGGCCCAGGTTCCGGCCCTTCATCTCGACGTCATGGATGGTGTTTTTGTTCCGAACCTGACCTACGGGATGCCGATTGTCGAAACCTTTCGCAAACTGACTGATATGCCAATTGATGCTCATTTGATGATCCAAAACCCTACAGACTATATCCCACAGTTTCATAAAGCTGGCGCAGATATTATTACCTTTCACGCCGAAGCAGTCGACGATCCACGCCCTGCCCTTGAACTGATCCGGTCTCTTGGTATTGAAGGTGGTTTAGCGATCAATCCTGGAACCCCAATATCCGTTCTTGAGAGCCACCTAGATCTTTGCGATCTTGTTTTGATCATGTCGGTCGAAGCCGGCTTTGGGGGGCAGAGCTTTAACCCTGTTGCTCTTGAAAAACTTGCTGCTCTCAAGAAAATCAATCCCGACCTGGTTCTCCAGATCGATGGTGGAGTGAATACCGACACAATCGCCCGTTGTCGCCAGGCAGGCGCGGACCTTTTTGTCGCCGGCTCATCCATTTTCAAAAAAAAGGTTTACTCGCAGGCTGTTTCTGAGCTGATTCGAGCCGCAAAAGGCGAAAAGGATTGCCCGCATTAAATCACCCCATCTCTTTTGTATTAAATAACTTAGGTCGAAAAGAAGACTCCGTTCCTTTTCAACTGAAATCTCGATTTTCACCTCGAAAAAATCCGCTTTTTTGACTATAATGTCGGGTTCACTAAATTCGAAGCTGTACCTATGCCGGCAAACTGGCCGATATAGTCGGGAGGGGTATATTTTTTTCTGCTTCTGCTTGTTTTCTCCCTTTCGAATACACATTTCAAAAAAGGCCTCCCCCCTTCCTCTTAAAATCTAAAAAACTTGTCACTAAAAAATATTATGAGTACATTACCTACAAATAGCTCCGGCTCGGCTGATGCGGTCTCTGCTTCGGCAGGGGCGGCGACCTCAGAAACGGTCGCCAACGGAACTACGCCACGGAAAAAGCGTGGTATTCCCGAAGGCCTTTGGTTGCGCTGCCCTAGCTGTCGCAACGCCATTTTTCGAAAAGATGCCGACAAGCGGTCAAAAATTTGCCCGGAGTGTGGTTACCACTTTTACGTCTCGGCACCCGAACGGCTTGAGCAAATTTTGGATAGTGGGACATTCGAGGAGTGGGATGCGAACCTTCTTCCAACCGATCCACTCTCTTTTGCAGACAAAAAGGCTTATGCCGACCGGCTAAAAGCAGAACAAAAACGGACCAAAATGACCGACGCCTGTGTGACAGGTGGCGGCATGATTCGAGCCCGACGTGTTGCTATTGGCATTACCGACTCTGCCTTTATTATGGGTTCCATGGGGTCTGTTGTCGGTGAGCGGCTGGCCCGTATGATCGAGCGAGCAGGCGAACAAAACCTGCCATTGATTATCGTTAGTGGTTCCGGGGGTGGAGCCCGTATGCACGAAGGAATTCTTTCCTTGATGCAAATGGCCAAAGTCTCGGCCGCCCTGGCCCGCTACCACTCAAAAGGTGGACTCTTTATCTCGGTACTTACCAACCCGACAATGGGTGGAGTCGCTGCCAGTTTTGCCTCGCTAGGCGATGTTATTTTTGCAGAGCCCGAGGCGCTAATCGGTTTTGCAGGTCCACGAACGGTTAAAGCGACTATTCGCCTTGAACTTCCCGAAGGTTTTCAAACGAGCGAATTCCTTCTCGAACATGGCTTTATTGACCGAATTGTTCCGAGAGAGGGACTCAAGTCAGAGATCGCCCGCGTTATTGATTATTGTGGAAAATGAGAAAACCTAGCCGGTTACCGGCAGCGGCAGTTTATGAGCACTCGTATGCGCCTCTATCTTTAGGACACCAAAACGCTTTCTTTCCGTATATAATAGGCTCATCTCGATAGAAGACCGACACCAGAAACAAAGAGGTTACGATGGGATTTTTTGATAAAATCAAAGAGAAGTTCCAATCGTCCAACACAACGACGACGTCTACTAAACTCAACATCCTACAACGGTTTGAAATGCTCCGAGGTACTGCCTCGGGGACGATGTCCAAATTCCACGTCGTCAAAGAACATAGCACAGGAAAGATTTATGGTCTAAAAATCCTCGATCCCGAGAAGAAAAAACAGTTCGATGACCGGTTCCCCGGGATCAAAAAACCGTCCGAAGGAGAGATTGCCGTCCAGTTTGAAAACCCTTTGGTAGTCAAAACTTACGAATACGGATACACCACAGACAGAGCCCCTTACCTTCTCATGGAATACATCGAAGGTCAGGGCCTCCAAATGTTAATCCACGATGAAGACTCAAACCTTGAGTAAAACCGCCACCTCTATCTTGCTCAAATGGCCAAATCACTTCAATATGTTCACCAGAAAGGGTTTATCCACCGTGATGTCTGTCCTAGAAACTTTATTTGCAGTACTGATTATAAAACGGTTAAGTTAATCGATTTCGGCTTAACTGTCCCGGCTCAACCCCCTTTTATGCAACCCGGAAACAGGACAGGAACACCACTTTACATGGCCCCCGAAATCGTCCGTCGCCGAGAAACCGATAAACGGGTTGACATCTTTGCATTCGGTGTAACTGCCTATCACATATGCACTTACAAACTTCCCTGGGCAACAAAAGATACTTCGGGAATGGCTGCTCTTTCTCACGATACGGTCAAACCGACCCCTATTACCGAATACTGCCCGACTATCGCTCCCGAGCTGGCGACCCTTATTCACAAGTGTTTTTCGGTCGATCCTGACCAACGCCCCAATAGTTTTGAGTCTGTATTAACAGCACTTCGACGAATTCAGCAGACTGCCAATTAACTCCCTGTGTACTGACAAACACCCTCAAAAAACCACCCTAAAAGCAAAAACAATCACACTAATATAAGTAGTAAAACACCTCTATTTTCACTAAAAACTAGCCGATTCCCCTAACTTTTGCCGAAGTTTTGGGTAGTTTTTTCCCAAATTTTGTTTCACTTGCGTTGTCACTTTAAGAAGTCGCTGGTAGAATACGTCGCTTGTCCATCATCGAATAATCAATTCACGATATAACATATTTCCCGCAGGAGTTTACCATGACCCTAGACAGCAGCCTCCGCGTTAAAGCTGGCTCGGCAGGTACACGTAATGTCCTTACCCGTGCAGAACGGATCGCTAAACTAAAAGTCCAAGATCGCTGGAACGACGATTCGACTGTCCTTGGCATGCCAAAAGTTCGCGTTGAAAAAGTCTCTCTCAAAAAGAAGAAAAAAGTCAAAACTCCTGAAGAGACCAAGGAAGAAGAAGAGAAAGAGACATAAAAGCTTCTCCTTCTCGAAAAGAGTTTTTACAGGTCTAAATTTTAGACACAAAAAAAAGAGCTACCCCTTAAAGGTAGCTCTTTTTTAGTTCCTGTTTTTTTCCACCTGCCTTTTCCTATGTATTCATGTTCAGCGACCTCTTATTGCCCTTCCCATTTTGGCTCCCTGGAACAATTTGAGGAAGTTGCTTCTATAGACACCCACTCTCTTCTTGGCATCAATGATTAAAGACATTTCCTCTCCGACAAGGGGACGATCGGCCTAGCTCAATCAATAGAAAGGGGCCTCGAAGGGTAGAGAGAGGCTCATTTATTATTTTTTTGGCGCGGGGGGCTGAAATCCCTCTCGATATTCGTTATCTTAGGGTGACATTTTCAGAAACTAAATATCGTCTCTATCAGGTAGGCCGGTACTAATGCATATGAAAGTCAAAAGACGGACAGGTGAGGGGAGTCTCGAACTCATTGCACTTGTTGTCGCTATCATTCTAGGGATAGCCTTCGGTGTTTTCTATGGGCAAGAGATGTGGCTCGCTTCGGGCGGTGCCAAAAAGAAGCTCGTCGAACTGCAAACGGTTGAAGAGCAAAAGCAGGCGATTATCGTAGCCGAAACGACTAAAGCCGAACAGCTTACCGAAGAAATCCGATCTCTTCAAAGTGAAGAGAATCCAAACGAGGACGAAATCAACGCGAAACAGTCGGAAAAGGAAAAATCACTTGCCGAAGCTAAAAGGATTACCGACGACCACCTCCCCAAAATTAATGCCGAGGCGGAGCGTCTTACCCTCGTTGCCGAAGAAGCAGAAAAAGCGACCAAAGAGGGGACAAATGCCTTTGCCTACTACAGTTATATACTCTCAGATTTTGCTGGCGATATCTTCATTCAAATCCTCAAAATGCTCGTCATCCCACTCGTTGTGACAAGTATGATTTGTGGAATGACCTCACTCGGCGATATTCGAAAACTTGGCCGTATTGGTGGAATAACGATTACCTACTATCTTACAACGGGTGCGGTCGCTGTTCTAATTGGTATTGTTCTCGTTCAGGTTATCCAGCCTGGTGGACAACCGGTCGACGACACATTCGCCTTCATTAATGAAAATGTCGCAAGTAAACAGGGGGCAACTATCTCTGAGACTATTCTGAATGTCTTTCGTGGGCGGGGTGACCCCAGTAGTGG
>JALCBQ010000097.1 GCA_028066335.1 Pirellulaceae bacterium | reverse complement strand
GCGTTAGAGGGGTTTGAAGCGATCCGTACCATGGCAATCATCCCCTTTTTAACATGAAGAGCTGGGCTATCTTGGAGGGCGACTTTTACGAAAGGAGTTTGTTTTTTTAGGAGAACAATCGCTGGTGATTCTTCTTTTCGCATGAGTGATCCTACACTTAGCTCACATTCAACGACGACTCCATCGTAGGGTGCTTTGACGGTCATTTGTTCTTTTTGTATTTTTATCCGATTGAGTTTCGCGGCTGCTGTGGAAACTTTTGCTTTAGCAAGTTCTATTTTTTGTGTGTCCTTTTCTTCTTGTATCGCCGGGAATTGTTTGAGATCGTTGGCAGCTAATTCAGCCCGGAGACGTTCAACGAGTTTTTTTTGTTCCAGTTGTTCTTGCAAAGAGATGGCACCCAAATCAAGTAAAAGGGTAAGTTTCTTTAAGGTCAGTTCCGATTCATTTAGCTCAGCCCGTTGTGCCTGCAAGCGTGCCTGATGGTATTCAATTTGTTTTGGATCTGTTTGAGGCTCTTGGGATTTTTGAGAAATCTGAAGTTGAATCTTGGCCTCGTTATGTTCGGCGAGACATTGCTGGTATTGTTGTGCGAGGAGGCGGTCGTCGAGCTTGTAAAGTGGTTGTCCTGCGTAGATATAATCGCCATTTTTAACGTAAACCTCAGCAATACGGCCTTCAAGCTCGCATTGAATGGGCTGAGGCGGCTTTCGATTTGCAATGATCCCTCTAAATACAGGGCCTGATGAAACCAATTCTGATCCTGTCGATGATTGTGTCGGTTGTTCTTGGAGATCAAGCGACTGAAAGTAGCTGATCCCGTGGTGTACAATGATCCCAAAGGCACAGAACGAGAAAAGGGTCGGCAGGTAACGAAAAATTTTCATTATAATCAGCGAGTTTTTATGTTTTAGTGAAATGATAAAGGGGGCCAAAGGACCCGCGTGAGTCGTTCTGGACTATTGACATTTAGAGTTTCAGTTGGGCCGAGACTTGATGTCGGGGTTTCGGCCTGGATGTTCTCTGATGTCAGTTTGCCAGTGAGGTGAAGGATGTGTAGGTTTGCAAGAACTGATCGATAATGGGCGGTATAGAATTTTTGTGCTGTTTCGGTATAGAAAGCTTCGGCATTAAGAAAGGCCTGAGAGGTGACGAGCCCTGCCTCAAGTTGTTTCTCCATATTTCTAAGATGGGTTGTCGCTTGGTTCATGTTTTCACGAAGAACCACAATGTTTTCTTCAGCTTGACGGGCTTCAAAATAGACTTTTCGTGCGTTAAGTTCTAGCCTAGCTTGTCGTTCTTGTCTTTGAAAATGAAGGGCATTCGCTTGACTGGCAAGGGCATTTGCCCGGTGGTTAGCACGCCCACCATCATAGAGGTTCCATTGGAGGCCGATCCCCAGACTTGCAATACCCTCGTCGTGCTCGTATCGGTTTTCTGCAAAGTCATATTGGCCATAAATTTGAGACTGGGGGCGATTCCTTGAAAGGACTGCCTGGCCCTCATGGGCCAGTTTTTCTTCCGCAGCGACTTGTTTTTTAAAAAGGAGGTCATTCTCAAGAGCCGCTTGGGTAATTTGCGGGAGTGTTTGTTCAAGGGGTTTTGGCGAAAGCTCCTGAAGGTAAAGTGGGGAATCGAGTGGGCGGTTTAGATGAAGGTTCAAGGCTGCTTTTGTGAGGTCAAGTTGATCAAAGGCGACCTTGGTTTGGTGGACCGCCTCGGTTAGTTCGAGCTTTGTTTGTAACTTTTCTTGAACTGGGACGAGCCCTTGTTTCTCTTTTTCGCATACGTGGTCGAATAGGCGTTGTAAAAATTTCTCTCGGTTAGTGGCGACCTGAAGGTTGTGCTGTGCCCACAGAACTTGTAGATAGTCTTGAGCAATCGTTAGCTGTAACTGATTTTTTTGTCGATCGTGTTCAAGTTGAGCAATTTCCCAATCGGCTTCGGTAGCAGCGAGTAGATGACTGCGCCGGCCACCAGTGGTCAAGGGAAGTTCGGCCCGTACCCGTGCTGAAATCCCTTCACGTTGCTCACGGCGAAATGTCTGGTCGGTCGTAGTGACTCCTCCCAAAACAAAGTTATAGGCCCGTTCCCGATCTTGAAGAGAATAAGCTGCGTCGAAGCGAACGGTCGGTGACCATTGAGCTTCTACAGAGCCAAGGAGATGTTCTTTGGCGTGAATGTTGGCTAGTGAGGCCTGAGTTTGGTAAGAGGTGTTGAGTGCTTGTTGCCAAATACTTTCTAGTGTTTCTAACCCTGTTGTAAAGCTCAAAGATGAGGAGTTTTCAGGGAGAATAGTTTGGGTAGCTGGATTACGGCTTGAATTCCATGAGCTAAAACGTATGACCTCAGCGTTGTGAGCACCGGTCCTGGGGGCTAAACGAGTGAGATTTTTTCCTTTTTGACTACCTGGAACAGCAGGAAACCCGGCGAGAGGATCGTTGTATCGAAATGCGAGCGATCCGGCTGTTTGGTTTGGCCTTATTTGGTTCGTATGGAGAGCAGGAGGTTCCTGCGAAAGAGGCCGGTTTTTATGTAAAATTCTTTGCGGAGTTTGAAGGATCGTTACCGGTTGTGTGGCCTGTTGTGCTGTATTACGGTGCTGGCTTGAGAGAGGTTTTGCAAGAGGCGATGATTGAAGGTCTTGAGCAAAAAGCGAGGATGGGAAAGAGGAGCTATGCAGATATTCTATAACACTTATGCAGAATAAACATGTAACGAGAGCCGTTATAGGGCCTGCCACTGACCAATGTCGGATACCATCCTTGTTTGCCATAAAATACGCCTACCCAAATCAATGGAGGTCGCTGTGAGTAAGAATTCGAGACACTATCTATGTTAACTTGCCTGAGTTCCAGTCCATGGAGGGATCAAAAGTAGCAAGGTGGCCCATCTAACGGTGTTGTCGGCAAGGAGAGTCTGCAGTTTGTATGATCTTTAGAGATTCAGTCCCAATTATTAGCGATATCGCCTTGATAAAGAATACAATCGAAAAAGAGGAGTTAGCCATTTTTTGTCGTTTATTCGTTAGTCCTTAGCAGACAACGTTCATTCATTGGTTCTAACAGTGGTCTCTTTCTAGGTTATCAAGAGACAGGTGTATCGTTGGATTCATTCGGCAGAAGGAAGCTAAGGTGATGCGAGGCATGTATCCACATGAGCTGCTTCCACTTGTCTAATGTTATGTTCGTCGTCCAAGGGTAAGGAGGAAGCTGTTCAGTCCTTTCGATCGCTTCCTGAATGGTTTCACTTAGGTTTTGGATGATTTGGAGATCGTTGTCGTCTTCGTCAGTCCCTGAGGTTTGGGCTTCAGGGAGTAAACACTTTAAGGTTTTCGCACCAGCAAACATCCGTTCTTTACGGAGAACGTAGGCCAATAAAAGGTTCCCTATTGTTGCACGAAGGATCCAAGGAAAAGGTTTAACAGAGCCATCAAGGCCGACCCGCATCGTCTTGTAAAGGTGGTCACAAGTTTGAGAGAGGTTCCAATTGCCTACTTTTTGGTAACCGATTTTTTGTAGCTTTTCGATCTCCTGAAGAACAGCTTGACCTGTTTTAAGATTGAGGGTACGTCGTTGCATTGGAATGGCTTATTAAAGATTGTAGATGAAAAGAATATCTTTTTTATCTGTAGGTTTTGAAAAACATTCACGGATGAAAACTCGAAAATGACAAGTTTTTGTTCTTTTCTAGATAAGTCAAGGTCAGATACTAAAAAAACTCCTTGCCCTAATGATAAGGTCAAGGAGTTTTCACGATTAAAATAAATTGTAAAAATTATTTTTTCTTGTTGAGAAATGGTACTCCTCGAACCATCCAGTCGGCTGGTGCTTTGCCTTTGAGATGATGGTCAAAGAACTGGTGCATACGAACTTGAAAATCGAGTTGATTCTCTCGTTTGCGAAGACTATGGCCCTCTCCAGGATAAGAAAGGAGGATGACATTCTTCTCGTTATAACGGAGAGCGTTATAAAACTCGACCGCTTGAAGCCATTCGACAGCACCATCGGCAGTTCCGTGAAGGAGGAGCAGAGGGGTATTCATGTTCCGTGCATGGTGGACGGCTGATTGGTCGACATAAAGTTCAAAGTCGTCAAAAGGGTTCGTACCGAAACGTCCTTGACCGTAGGTATCGTATCGGTGTTGATTCGTACCACTATCTTTCCAAAGTTGGTTAAAATCACTGACGAGATTTGTGGCAGCTGCACCTGCCAGAATAGCGGCAAATTTGTCTGAATGGGTTGAAATATAAGCCGAACCTTGCCCACTATAGCTATGGCCATGAAGGCCGACGAGGGTAGGGTCTGCATAACCAAGCTCAACGACCTTAGCGACGGCCGCTTCAACACACTCTTTCATATCGCTATGCGAAGTCCTGGTTCGGAAATGGACATCCGGTTGTAAAAACAGGTAGCCATTACTGACAAAGCGGGCAGCCTGTGGCGAGGAAGAATAGCGGGGAGCTTTGTAGCGGTGAAGATTTTGAGACATTTTTTCATAGAAGCTAACAAGCATTGGGAGCTTTTGCCCCTCTTGATAACCGTCTGGAATTGACAACACCCCTTGTAGGCGGACACCGTCTTTATTGGTGTAGTCAATGAGAATATTGCGCCCCCAATGATATTCGACCTGTTGGGGGTTTGCCGTTGTTAGTCGACTGATGTTGGCAAAATTTTTGTTCGAGGTGTAGTAGTCAGGGTACTCTTGAAAGGTCTCTAAAGTGAAGAGTAGGCGGTCTCCCTTTTTTGCCTGGGTAAGGCGACCGATATGTTTATCTAAAGAGACAAGGCTTTCCAGTTTATCATTAACAAGACGAGCATAACCTTCCTTTTTAGTCCACTTGCCAACTGCCGAGAAGAGAAGAGGTTTCGTGAGATCAATAAATTTCTCTTCGGCATCAGTTTTAATATAGCGGAAAGTAGTCTCTGTCTGGCTCCCTTCTTCTTTTGTGAGAGAGGTCGCAACAGAGCCATCGAGAGGTTGAACCCAAAGATCGAACTGATGGGTCAAGATGACAGACTTTCCATCGTGGCTCCAGCCAGTGATTCCATAAGGGGGGACTTGTCCAGGATGGTCGTACTCTGAATTGGCAAAGCTCACTGGTGCTTTTTCGGTAAGATTGGTTTTCTCGCCCGTTGAAAGAGTGTAGCTCCAAATATGTCCTTGATCCCAATAGAGATAATGGGTGCTATGGGGCGAAAGTCCAAGTCCTCTTTGATGTGCCTTCAGAAAAAGGGTTCGTTCACCTGTCTCAATATTCAGACGGTAGAAGTCGCTACGAGGTTCCTTCCAGTCGTGGATATAAGCTCGGTTGTCTTGACCGATCCCCCATTTTCCATTCCGAGTGACTGAAAGCCGTTCCATTGTTTTGTCGGTTAGCTGGACAAACTTTTTCTTTTCCAGGAGGAAAACGCCCTGGTAGGTTTTATTCTTTTCGCGACCGGCTTGTAACATCTGAACAGATTGGATTTTTTGGTCTTTCCAGTGCCAAATGTCGAGATTGGCAACTTTTTTGGAAGGATCGGCTTTGGGCGGTTTTTTTTGTTGTTCTTTGAGTGAAAAAAAGACTTTGGAGAGGTCGTCACTAAAGGAGAGTGAGCCACGACTACTGAGAACCATGCCCTGAGGGAAACCAAACGCTTTTGCCGGCTGAAGTACCGCTTGGGCTACTTTTTCTCCTGAGAGGTTGGAGAAAACCAGGAGATCATTCGGCCGTTCCTGGTAACCCTCTTTGTCATTTCCTTTCAGAAGAGCAATCGCCTCTCCTTCTTCAGACCATGTCAGTTTTGAATAGTTTGCGCGGGCATAATCAAGGGTTTGACGTTTTCCTGAAGCTAGGTCGATGAGGTAGAGGCCATTTCCTATCTTGTCGGCAGCATCTACTGTATAGGCAAGGAGGTTTCCTGGCTTGTTGAAGTGAAATTCAAGGACGTTGCCAAAGATCTCTTCCTTTCCCGTTTTTAAATCTCGTAGGATAAGGTCAGAACTGTGAGGCGCTCTGGAGGCGACGTTAGGACCCCGAGATGGCCTGGAGCCAAGGTCAGAGCTTTGAGGAGGTTTGGAGACAACGCCACCCTTTTTCAGTGCGACAAAGGCCGAGCCTTTAGAGAATTTACTCGAAGAGATATTTTGGTAAGTCTGTTTTTTTCCACCCTTTAAATCAAATAAAATGAAGGTTGATTTTGCGGGCTTCTCATTTTCTTTACCTGCGTCTGGCTTTGGTTTTTCTCCCTTTTTTGCCTTAGGTGGCGAGACCGTGTAGGTGACCCATTCGGAGTTGTCGGAAAACTGAGGGCGGGTTCCCCGTTTGATTTCTTGTTTTTTTCCAGTCTCTAGATTCTCAAAGATTAATGTACTCTCTTTTTCGGGTTGTTGGTAACTGTAACTAACCCAGTTTCCGTTGTCCGAGAGTTGTACCGACCCAACCGATCGCCAGTGTTTGTAGTCGTCAAGGGAGAGATTCTTTTTCCCGTCCTGAGCGAAGACGGCCACTGGTAAGACAAACAGTAAAAAAAGCGGTATATGGTAGCGTAGCTGGAGCATCAGTCGATCCCTTGTGGATAGTCGTAAGAAGTTGAGAACAAACAGAGAAAAGCATCGTTGGTTGATGCTTTTCTCGATGGATGAACATTACCAATTTAACACGATTTAAATAGCGATCCTATTTTTTAGGAGAGTGATCAAGAATCGCGTTAAATAGTAACTTAAAGGTAGAGAAAGTTTGAGCACGGTTGTGGACATTAAAGCCAAAGAGGACGATCGAGCCTTTATCGATTTTGGTTTCGATAATGGCCCCTTTTCCATGGAGCTTGTCGGCGCCGATTTCCCACCCACTAACGAGTAATTCTTTGTCAGGATAAGAGGCGACAATTGTCGGTTGAACGTCTCTGTAAAGTGGCTTTTTCTCATCTTTTTCAGGCCCTTGGTCCTGCGAGCCTTTAGGCCCATTTTCCCCTGAGGAATCCTTTTTTTGTACTGCAGAAGCTTCTTCTTGAGGGGTAATTATTTCAAAAGCTTTCGCACCACTAAAGAAAGCAATACCCTCTTTGTCCATTCCACGAGTCAAAGGATGTCCCTGGTTATAGTTCATTTTTACAATAGATCCTGGAATAGAAAATTCACCTCCAGAGATTCCACGTAAACTATTTTTTACAGGGAGATCAAAGGCATCGATCGCTAGATCGGACGAGCTTTTATTACAGATTAATCGACCTCCTTGTTCAACAAACTCTTTAAGGTTTTTTAGCCCCTCTTTGCCGATTCCACCGACATAATCAGGGTGGATCGTCCCTTTCTTATGGCCGTTTAGGATCGTTGAGGCACCTTGGTCTGGCAAGACGATCACGTCGAATCGTTTGTGAAGTTCTCCTGCCCGAATTTCTGCATCAAGAAGGTTATGATAAGAAAAGCCATAATTATCAAAGACAAGGCGTATCCATCCCCCGTCCATGCTGGCCCGCCAAGATTGATAAATAGCGAGGCGAGGTTTGGAAATCGATCTTCGTTTACCAACGGCTGAGAAGCCGCGGACATGAATTTCGGCCTCTTGGGCAATTGCCTCCATTTTTTCGGCAGAAATCGTCGTGGCACCTACGATATAAGAACCTTTATCGTAACCCTTTTTACCTTGGCGTCCTTCCACAGCAATGGACACTTGGCCACCTGCTCGTTGAATATGGTTGACCACCTTGGCACTGTTGTTGGACGTTGCCGACAACACGTAGTAGGCGACCGGGTTTTTCGGAAAGCGGATTTTGGGGTGAGCAACTTTGGTGACAATTTTGGTTTTGACACCAAGGTCGTTCAGGCTTTGAGTCATTGCTCGATAGTCGACCCCCATTTGGATAGGCAAAGTCCATCCGACTCCGTCGTAGGCGCGAAGGGGCTCTTCGCTGTTTTTCATAGGGCTCACCGCATTTTGCCAAAGGTGAGGATACTTTTTTAAGTCAGGGTATTCCTGGATTTCCATAACATTTTTTACGAAAAGGCCAAACGGCTGACTTGTTGGCAAAAGGTAAGTTCCCTTGGCATACTCAATACCATTATGGGTAAACGGGGCCTGCGTTTGATAAATTTCGACCCCCTGCATAAGCATTCGTTCAATGAAAACACGAGTTGTTGCCTCGTCTTTTTGTTTGGCTGGTAAAATCCAGCCATAGGGTGATTCGTCAGCATATTGTTCAATGATATCCTTGCCAACTCGCCACTTGTTATAGAGGAATTCATAACGGTATTTGGCAGCAACTTCCATGATAGAAAAGCAAGCTGTCAAGTTGTAGTCGACCGCATCACCGATTCGCCACCAACCACCTTTCCAGGGGCTAGGATAAAAAACACCGACCGTTAAGTCTTGGTGAGCCTTTGGAAAATCACTGATGTTAATATATTTTGGTGTTGCATAACGATTACCGGCCGTTTCAGTCAAAATTGACGGAATATTATGACTATCAACAATCTGAGTTGCGTAGCCCGGATACCAACTGTCGAATGAGATCCTTGAGATTGCTCCATCTTGGCCAGCTTCTTCAAAGGCCTTTCCCATTGCTGACCCAATGAGGTTTTTCCAACGGAGGGTAATTGGATGAATATTCGGGTTTGTCGGCTCGGATTCTGGTGGAATCCAGATGCGAGCAGGGAAGGGGGCAGTCTGATGTTGATTATAGAGAATATGAGGAAACCAGACCTTACTGGTGGCAATATTCATATTCTGTGTTTCGAGGAGGTTGGAAATAAACCAGTCACGGTTGTTGTCGTGGCCTGCGTATTTGTGGTACAGAATCGGAACAGGGCTTTCTTCGTATTGGGTACCAACATTGCTGTTGTACCAGTTGGCAACGATGCTCATCCCATCTGGGTTAGCAAAGACAAGAAGGAGGATAACATTTTTACGGATCTCTCTTGCCTGACGGTCTTCACGTGCAACCATATCGTAGGCGAGTCGAATATTGACTTCACCTGGTGCGACTTCGTCGGCATGAAGAGTGCCATCAATCCAGACGATCGCCTTTCCTTCTTCGGAAAGTTGTCGAGCCTCTTTTTCCTCGACCCCACGAACAAGGCTTAGCTTTTTACTAATTTCTCGATAGTGTTCTAGCTTTTGAAGGTTTTCAGGGCTACTAATAACAGCGTACTTCATTCGGCGTCCAAACGAAGTTCCTCCCATATCTTTGATGATCATACGATCTGTTTCAGAGGCGAGCTGTTCAACGTAGCCGATCGCCTTTTCATAGGGGGTTAAATGGAAGTCGTCCCCTGGACGGTAACCGAGATATTTTTTGGGAGTCGTTAGTTGTTTGGAGGCTGGGCGGTCAGAGGTCGCTTCCCGCTGTTGCTGAGCAAAAAGACCCCCTGGTAAGAGAAGGGCAAAAGCAAGCATCAGGCTTGTCTTTAGCCGTTGATAGTGTCGAATCGACATATAAAACCATTCCTTATAAGAGAAGATAAATTGTAGTTCTTTTGGTTTTTCTCAGACCAATGAGAAAATATACAATAATATTTATGTAAAAGCTGTTTTTTCCAAAGTTGCCAAGTTTACCATTTTAAGAAATAGCTCTAGTGAAGAGAAGAAAAAAATGGATAAATGAGTTATTCGTTCAATCTCTTAAATAAATGGGGGAGCCAGGTAAATTTGAAAAGCGATTGAGAGGGGATTCTTTGACTTAAAAGCGGAATAATCGATCTAGATTATCTAATTTAAAATTTTTCCAAGGTAAATGGTTGCAAACCAATTTTCAGGAAATTACAATCCAACTTGTAGGTCTTTACGCATCAGTCAAGCCAGATGGGTTTGCGGTAACTAGAGAAGAGTATGGCCCATCTCCCCGCTTTGTCCTGCCTTTACCCGGTGATAGCTATAGCCTTCCATCGTTTCAATTTGTATTGATAGTCCCTACTATATTTCTAATTCCTACCTTTGTGATAGTGGTTTTACACCAAGGGAGTTCCACAATGAAAGCAATGCTTCGTTTTCCTCGCATTAGTCAACGACTTTTGTGGGGCCATGTATTCGTCGCGATGCTTGCCGTATCAGGTGTTGTAAAAGCTGATAATGGCAACGACGATAACGCAGTGCGTGCTAACTTCAAGCAGGCGTATAAGTATAATTCATCCTACTTGCGTCAGCTTCAGTACAGCACTTCAGTTACCCCTCATTTTGTCGGTAAATCAGGTAAATTCTGGTACGACTACAAAACGAGCGATGGTACTTACTGGTACCTTGTTGACCCATCGAAAAAGACGAAAACGTTTCTCTTCGATCGGGTCGATGTCGCAGAGCAGGTTTCTGCCGCTGTTGAACAACCCTTAGAAGCTCAGATTATGGTTTTGTCCAATGTCAAAGTTGACGACAAAATTGCTA
>JALCBQ010000096.1 GCA_028066335.1 Pirellulaceae bacterium | reverse complement strand
AGCTAAGGCCCTCTGTGAGGTCTACCCCTTGCACCGTCTTCTTCGCCGCTCCGATAATATCACCCCTTTGGTAGCCATCTTCCAACACACCAGCAACTTCGGCAGTAATAATGACGAAAATCTCTATCTTCCATTTTGGCTGTTGAACAGGGCAGAAATGCTTGCTATTCTTCTGGACCGGAGTGATCAAAATGCTCCCAATCAGTCATCACGGTTTTCACATCACGTTCAGGCGTTGAAGCAGGAATCCCTCGAGCAACTCAACAAGAGGGATGTTCTCGAAACATTCACAGTTGACTCGCCTATTCCGTATTCATTGACAGATTTAGTTAGTCGCCTAAAAGGTGATGATACAGAAATGGTGCCTGTGGCGAGAGCAAATACCGAAAAGAAAGGTGAGTGGAACGGAAAGCTGACCCGCTTTGTTGCTCGATTAGAGACGAAAATAGCTGACCGTAGATACGGTTTTATGTTTTCACCTCCAGAGCAATCCACTGAGTATGAATGGCTTGCTCGATTGATGCAAACTATTCTTGGCAGTGATAATGAACAGCAAGGAATAAAGATCATTGATTTCTCGGAGGTTCCATCTGATGTCCTTCCTGTTGTGGTTGCAGTGTTCTCTCGACTTCTATACGATGTACAGTTCTGGATGAATCCCGAAGAGCGAACCCCAATTACTATTGTATGCGACGAAGCCCACCTTTACCTGCCAGTTGCAGAAAATACAGATGCAGTGGAACGTCAAGCGGTTAATGCTTTTGAGCGAATTGCAAAGGAAGGCAAGAAATATGGTGCATCCTTGTTAGTTGTAAGTCAAAGACCGTCAGATGTAAGTCGTACAATTTTGAGCCAATGCAATAATTTCTTGATTTTACGGTTAACGAATGATCGCGATCAAGGTGTGGTACGAAGGCTATTGCCAGAGCGAATGGTGGGCATGGTCGAAATCATGCCACTGCTAGACACAGGGGAAGCATTACTGATTGGCGATTCGATTCTTTTACCCACTAGAATCCGGCTGGATAAACCCGAGCTGAAGCCAGCCAGTGCCACTCGCAATTTCTGGACGGACTGGGCAAATTGTCAACCTTCACAAGATGGCATTGCTAAGGCAGTTGAAACTTTACGCAAACAATCTCGTGAGTAGCAACCACATGACCGAAAAACACCATATCTATTCCTTATTACTGATAGCGGAATTGATGGACAAGTCGGCACGGGCCGATTTGCATGCGATGATGTTACCTGACGGCTGGAGAGAATTCATAAATCATCAGTTACTTTGAAGCGGGCTCTCTGCCAGAGAGAATCGATAGGTTTTTATCCTGCTCCGCCGTTAAGTGAGAATCGGCGGTTGGAAAATCGAATATCCGGATTTCGGGCAAAAAATTCATAGCCCCAAATGGAATTTTCTGGTAAATTCTCGGCTGAGTTAATTTTGACATAGAAAAACGCCGGTACAGCCGTATGCATAAAGATTTACGGAGGGCAGGTCGATCTTGAAACCCTCTTGACGACGATTGCGTGTCAATATTGGCTTTGTGTTAACAAAGGTGTCACTTATTTTGTTACCTGCTCACATTGGGCATGAGAAAAGGACTCACAACGAGTCGTTGCAAGTCCTTTTCTCATATTGAGGTAGGGATGACAGGAATCGAACCTGCACTCCCGAAGGAACTAGATCCTAAATCTAGCGCGTCTGCCAGTTCCGCCACATCCCCTTTTTGAGTTTTAGAGGCATTAGCCTACTAAACCCAAAGCTATGGGTAGAAGTTTACCCCATTTTTTCTTTTTGTCTAGCCCGCTCTTCTAAAGAGAGGGAAGTTTCCCCAAGGTTCATTTTTTCGGGAAAAATTCGCCGATGGCGGGCTCACTTGTCCTAAAACCACTAGTACTTAATAAGACTAAAAATATCGTGAGGAGCAATCCGATTGGCACCATCAAGGGCTAGCAATTCGACCAAAAAGCCACATCCTACAACATTGGCCCCCGCTTTTTCTACCAGATTACAACAGGCACTTACAGTCCCACCGGTCGCTAGAAGATCATCGATGACAAGAACATTTTGCCCCGCAGTAATTCCGTCGATATGAACTTCAAGGGTATCGGTTCCGTATTCCAGATCATAATCGAAGGCGCGAGTTTGGTGTGGCAATTTACCCGGTTTTCGGATAGGTACAAAGCCAGCATTAATTTCAACGGCGAGAGGGCAGCCAAAAATAAACCCTCGTGCTTCTGCTGAAATAATGACATCAATCCCTTTGTTGTGGTACTCTTCAGCAAAAAGACGGATCGACTCGCGAAAAGCTTCAGGAGCCGCGAGCAATGGAGTAATATCTTTAAAAAGAATCCCTTCCTTGGGAAAATCAGGAATGTCACGAATAAATTGAGTGAGATCAACTTGCTCTGTTTCCATGAAACTCTCCGGCAAAATGGGGCAGTAAAGTGATCGTTTTTTTAAATATTTCTACACCACATGACCCTATTATAACCCTATTTTGCCACAAATAAAAAGAGGCGAGTCAAAAACTCGCCTCTTTTTATTTGCACTTCATTCCACAAAAAACTAAGAATCTTTGGAACCTCGCTCTTTTTTAAAGAAATATCGTCTCTCCTGGGGATCCTTGAGCCCTTCATTAAGACGATAAAGTGCCTCTGTTTCGATCTGGCGAACTCTCTCACGGGTCAGGCCAAGACGTTCGCCAATCTCTTTAAGGGTATGTGGCGAGTAATCTTCAAGACCAAACCGCATACGCAAGACAGTGGCTTCCCGCTCTTCCATTTCATCAAGCATACCCATAACATGTTTGAGAACATCGTGTTCGACGAGTTCTTCTTCGGGGCTACGCATCCTTTCGTCCATAACCATTTCACTGAGTGACCAGCCGGCTTCGGCTTGATCGGTCTGCGGGGTCGAATTATAGATGTGGATCGCTTTTTTGATAATTGGGAGCTTCTTCTTAGGAAGGCCTAAAATCCGTGCGATTTCTTCGGGAGTTGGCGATCGGCCTAGCTCTTCGGAGAGACGGGTATTGGCTCGACGCCATTTTGAGAGGAGTTCGACCATATATGCTGGAATCCGAATGGTTTTTGCCGAGTTGATCAATGCCCGTTTGATCGACTGCTTAATCCAGTAACTGGCATAGGTACTAAAGCGAGTGCCCATAGCAGGGTCGAAACCTTCAACCGCTCGCA
Organism: Pirellulaceae bacterium; assembly: GCA_028066335.1. Taxonomy (GTDB): domain Bacteria; phylum Planctomycetota; class Planctomycetia; order Pirellulales; family Pirellulaceae; genus JALCBQ01. The sequence goes on along the minus strand of JALCBQ010000096.1, from coordinate 7,164 downwards.
ACAGCCCAAGGTTCCCTTCTTCAATGAGATCTTGGAGCCCCAATCCTTTCCCTGTGTAACCACGTGCGATGTTTACTACGAGTCGCAGATTTGCCCTGACCATATGGTCGCGTGCCCGACTATCTCCTTCTCCAATCGCTTGGGCAAGCTCCTGCTCGTCTTTTGCTGTTAGAAGGGGGGTTTCGTTAATTTCTCGCAGGTAGGTCTCCAAAGGTGATTGAACACCTTCGGCCGCAGCCTGCCGTTCATAATCGTCTTTGAGCCGGTTACTATCGGTGGCACTTTCAAAGCTAGCTGTCATCGTTTTTTATCACAAGAAGTAAGTTGTAAAGAAAGGATGGCCAAGATACCTTTCTTTTCGGCGACACTCTGTTAATTTCTAGAATTTAGTCGAGAGTTCGCAGTATACACAGCCTGTGTCGATTATAACGATCGGAGAAAACTATCCTTAATAACGGGGAACAGCGTTGTCGATTTCTGTCGACCAACAGTCAATGCCACCTTTCATGCTATAAACATCAGAAAACCCATTTTTATGAAGCCAGTCTGCAACCTTTAGGCTCCGTCTGCCATGGTGGCAAAAGACGATCACCAATTTTTCACGCCAAGATTCTATCTCGGCAACTCGACTCGATATCTCTTGCATTGGAAGTAGAGTCGCTCCCTCAATATTAGCCACTTCGTGCTCGCTCACCTCGCGACAGTCAAGAAACAAAAATGGTTCTTTTTCTTTTAGTTTTTGCTCGACCTCATTAACCGAAAGCTCTGGCATTTTTCCCGAAGGTGAAAAAAGGGACATTGGTGTTTAGATCCTTTCTGTTGTTCAAAAGTAAAAGGAGTAGTCTTTGCAACCACTACCGTTTATACTTTACCCGATATTTTTCAATCAAGAAATACTCTAGATGCCCTGACTTAAACGAGTTTCTGTTATAATTTCTCAACCATTTTATGCAAACCCAACGAGAATTTGCTCTTTTTGTCGTTAAAAAGCTACGCAGCGCTGGCTATCAGGCGCTATGGGCAGGGGGATGTGTACGCGATCAACTTTTAGGAATTACTCCCAAAGACTACGATATAGCGACCTCAGCATTGCCTGAAGAGGTCCGAAAAGTATTTGGGAAAAAAGAGACCTTACCTTTGGGGGCCGCTTTTGGAGTCATTACCATACTGCCCCCTAAGAGCTCTCCTAAAGGGACAATAAACCTAATAGAAGTTGCCACTTTCCGGACGGATGGTGGCTATTCTGATGGGCGGCGGCCCGACACGATCTCTTTCTGTAATGCCGAAGAAGATGCCAAAAGGCGAGATTTCACAATCAATGGGATTTTCTATGACCCGATAGCCGAGAAGGTTCTCGATTATGTTGGCGGGCAAGAAGACCTTGCAGCACAAAAAATTCGCGCTATTGGTAATCCCAAGGAACGATTTGCTGAAGATAAGCTACGAATCATGCGTGCAATTCGATTCACCACCCGATTCGATTTTGAACTTGATCCTAAGACCTATAACGCCATTGAAACCTTCGTCCCTGATCTTCTCTGCGTTAGCTTTGAAAGGATAACAGCTGAATTAAGAGAAATGTTTCTCCATTCCAATCGTGCAAAGGCGGTCTCCTACCTTCGAAAGACCAAAATTCTTCCCCTTCTCTTTCCACACCTTGCTGAGGTTACAGAAGAAACTTGGCAACAAATCGTTATGGTTTTAAAACGCCTTGAAAACCCGACTTTCCCACTAGTCCTTGCTACCTTACTTAGACCACTTTTCGAAGAGTGTTTTTGCCAAGTAGTTCAGCAACAAGAGAGGACTCCCCAAAGACTGGACAAAATTCTTCATAATGAACAACATAAGGGCAGGAATCCTCTCATCAATTGCAAAAGCGAAATCACTACCTTTTGTAAAAAACTTAAACTCTCGAACGCTGAAACCCAATCGACTTGGTATTTTTTGCGAAGCCTCCCTTTTGTCTTCGCCGCCAATAAGCTCGACTGGCCCTATTTCCAGCCAATTCTTCTTTCGAAAGACGCTAACCACTTGTTGCAATACTCACAATTAATTGCCACAATAGAAGGAAAATCGGCAAGAGGAGCAATAGAGGGAATCAACTTTTGTGAGGGTAAGTTAACCCAACCGGCCGGAGTCCTCGACCCTCCTCCCCTTCTTGTAGGAGCCGACCTGATTCGCCTTGGTCTGAGGCCTGGACCAAATTTCAAACATCTTCTTTGGCAAGTTCGCTATCGACAACTTTTACACGAAATCACTACAGCCGACCAAGCTATTGAATATGTAAAGCACATTATTTCTAACTAACTGACAGGAGTGACGAATCCTTGGATAAAAAAGCAAAAAAACGGGTCGAGGTTTTGAAAAAGAAACTCCCAAAACTTCAGCAACAACTTGCCGGTGCCCGTGAGCAACCTGATGACCCTCAAGAGGCCCCCCGTTTAGAAGCCGAAATTCAGAAAATTAAAGAAGAAATTCACGAACTCAAAAACAGCTAACTACTCTATTTACAAACGGTTACCATAAATTAAAAGGGAGGCAGTGCCTCCCTTTTTCGTTCCAATAGTTGGTATTTTTGTAGACTTTAACGGAGAATTGTTTTGGCTGGTAAGTCGGTAATCTTCTCACCGCCTGATCCTCCTTGGTAGAGCCCTGGCTCATCAACGCCATCTCCGTTCCAGTCACCGACAACTGGCAGATCTCCTGCTTGGCCAAACTTAAAGACAAGGTCGTGTGCGTCAAGTTCTTTATTGCCATTCGTATCGAGATGCCATTCTCCTTGGCGATAAACACCGACGTCATCAATACCATCGTTATTGAAGTCACCAATAACGGGGAGGTCGCCCTCTTGCCCATAGATAAACTTGACATCCTCGTCAGTGAGCTGACCATCACCATTCACATCTAATTGCCATGTACCGTTGTTATAGTAACCGACAGTCGCAATACCATCGCCATTAAAATCACCTGCAATTGGGGCATCTTCTGGCGATCCATATTCGAAAACGTGGTCAATCAAATCTTCTCGAGGTTTACCCAACGAGGTAAACTGCATTGTTCGCTGCCCAGAAGTCGCTTCATTCTGCTCAGGGGGCATGTTCTTCTGCTTTCGAGGCAAGCGGTTTTCGATATCTGGTAGCCCAGGCTCTGTCTCGATTGCTTGAGGGTCACCTGCCCAAGCTGGTCCAAAAATACCGATGTCGTCTTTTCCATCACCGTCCCAGTCCCCTACAACGGGCCGATCTTCCTCATTCCCAAGTTGGGCCCAAAGGTCATCTTCGTCCCAAGTACCATTTCCATTGAGATCAAGATACCATTCGCCTTTATAGAAAAGGCCCATTTCACTAATGCCATCTCCATTAAAGTCACCGCTAACCGGAGTTGCTCCAGCAAAGCCAAAGATATTTTGCTCCCGCTTCGTTACGGAAACTTCGACTATATTGGACTGATCGTCAGCCTGAAGATTTTGTGTATCGAGGATCCACCGAGCGTGCTGAAGTTCAACCGAGGGCCATTGATTATTCCCCATAAAACTCACGGTGTGCAAAGGTTGCTCAGTCGCCGAGGCAAGCCGATCGACACTACCTCGAGGTGTTCCACCATCAATAATACTTAGATGCCACGTATAGTTAATGAGACCTCCACCACCGTAATATTCGAACTCAGGTGGTGCTGGAGGACCAAAAAGTTCTGGCCGTGGCGGTGTTTCAATGACTGGTGGGATAACAGGTGGTGGCTCCTCCTCTGGCGTCTCTGGTGGCTTTCTAGGTGGAGGGGATTCGACTAAAATTTCACTAAAATTATTCTCTTGGGAATGAACTCCCGCACCAAGTTGTATTTGAACAATCGCATCGGTACCCAGTGAGATTCCATTTGTGGTAAAGCCATTAACAATTGCGGGGTCAGCAACTTGATGAGGATTCATAGGAATACCCCCTGTTGTTCCTGGTGTATCTATGCTGTCAAAAAACCCGAGCGGCTGAATTTCAAAGACAGCATAATTTCCAGGTGGCAGGCCTGTGAACTCATAAAAACCATTCGCATCGGTTACCGTCCTAACCGGGCCGTTGGCATAAACTCCAGAATCGAGGCTTTCACCCAAAATCGGTGAACCATCGGTACCGTTTCTCAGCTCGAGAACGACACCGCTCAGTGGCCGATCATCGCTGGTCCGCTGGCCATCTCGAATTGTCGAAACGTCAGATGGCGGTCGTCCTGTAAGACTGAGAATTTTAGGCCCATCTTGAAAGACATAACCCGAGATCGATGAGGTCGGAACTTCGCAGAAATTATAGTGAACGACGTTTTCACCAGAGGTAAGATCAATATTGGTAATGAGGTCTTTTTGACTAGCATTTCCGCCTCCTGATCCAGCCGACTGCCCACCATGAAGATAGCCGGTAGGTTGAATTTCACGGATCGAATAATTTCCAGGCTCAAGGTCACCAAAATAATATTCGCCTTGATCGTCAGTCGTTGTCGTTTTGATCACTTGTCCATGACTGTCAAGCAACTCGATCGTTACCCCAGATAACAGTTGATCCCCTTGATCGTATTCACAATTCTCTCCATGTTCAACGTGAACACGACCTTGGATACTCGCCGGCTTGTACTCACCAAAGTTATAGTTTTCTCCATTGCTTCCCCACAGAAGGTTGACTTGACGGATCTGATCTCCTGGGTTTATTGCCGCACCACTTGTAATACCATCGACCTCGCCAGCTCGATCAAGGCCATCCCACCACATTGAAGGATGAACTTCGACGACGGTGTAGGTATCCTTTTTAAGGTTTGTAAAGATGTAGGCACCATTTGGCGAACTCGTTGTTTGCGTTGCAACGAGGTTATTCTGTGAATCGTAAAGATTCACAACGACTCCTGCAATTCCCTCTTCACCAACCTCTTTCAAACCGTTTAGATTTCGATCGTGGTAGACAAAACCACTAAGAGATGCCGGTTCATGTTCACAAAAATTGTAGTCAGTTCCTGAATCCCCTGAAGCGAGCTGAATCTGAGTGATACGACCACCATCTTGGACAGCCCCACCTTGACTCCCAGCATGAGCTGAACCATCAATGAGGCCAGGTGGAGTCTCTTCAACGACAGTATATTCTCCAGGCATGAGCTGGCTAAACGAATATTTTCCCTGGCTATCTGTTGTAGTACTCGATAGGAAATTACCTTGGCTATCATAAAGCTTGATAACGGCACCGGCATACGGCCTAACATCGTGGTTTGCTGTGTTACAATCGCCATATTTGTCAGTGATATGGACATTACCATGGATCTCAGTATACATGAGTTCGCCAAAATTATAGTCGACTCCTATTGCTTCCGAAGGGGTAATCCCGACTTGCAGCACGTCGTTACTAAAAACCGATCCTGTCGCGACAGTATTAACCGTTCCTAGAGTATCTTTTCCGTCGATATAGCGGCTGTCTTGCTCCTCAGAAATTCGGTACTCGGTTCCCGGATTAAGACCAACAAACTCATAAAAACCATTTGCATCCGTTACAACACTCGTCGGCCCGGTTGAAGGTATCCCACCACCGACCGGCGCAATATTCAGAGTAACGCCAGCGATCCCTTCTTCACCAACCTCTTTTAGACCATTATCATTTCGGTCATGATAAACATAGCCACTTACCTTAACAGGTTTGATCTCAGAAAAATCGTAATCAATTGCCGCTGTGCCACCGTTGGGTATCTCAATCTGACTAATAACGTTACTCGCACCACCATAAAGGCCAGAAGTCCCTGTCGTACTGCCATCTACCGTTCCTGCCTGGCTCCTGTAGGTAAGATATCCGCTCGGCTGTGCTTCAACCAAACGATAAGTTCCTGGCTGTAAATTGAGGTTTTCGCCAAACTTGTAGTCACCGTTTGCCAATGTCGTTTGTCGCATACCTGTATCAGTATAGTCGGCTGGATCCCCCGGGTTCCCTCCTGTATTTAGTTTATAGAGGGCAATCTCTACGCCACCGATGCCGCCCTCGGTTAGATCGTGAGTATCGTTGATGTTTTTGTCGTAATAAACGGTACCCTCAATGGTAATTGGCTTAGGCTGTTGTTGCACAGTATGGGCCGTTCCGGCCGTGCGGTCTCGATGTCCCCCTGCATCATCCAATGGTAGGTTGAGGTTCTTGCCAGCAAACTGGTTATCATATTGATTGAGAAAAACGCTGTTCCCTGAAACATCATGAAAACCAGGCGCCGTAAACTCCGTTGTGAAATGGCTCCCCTGGAATTCGATCCCAGAGGTAACCGGGTCGATACCCGCATTAGGGTTATTCGGATCAAAGGCAGGATTAAAAGCCTCATCGACATCAATTGTAAAAACAAGTTTTTCACCTGATTCGAAGCCAGAAAAATCAATTGCTAGTTTGGTCCCTCCATCCAAAACAGTAACGTTCGTTACCTCAATGCCGAGACTCGAAACAATCTGAAATGGAGAAGAGAGGTCAGCCCCATAACCAGAATCGGCCCCACTAGGTGGGCTTACCGTGTCAAAGAAAACGTCACCGTTAATCAATTGCGGCCCGATTGCACCATTTCCCGACTGCGATAACCCTTTATCACCGTCAATAATGATCCGATTTAAGGTCGTTCCTACACCGCCCCCGTTGAACGTCACCTCAAATTGGTCGCCATTGGCATCACTCCCATTATCACTCTCAAAATAGGTAATCCCTATATGAATTGGATTTGCCGAGAGCATCCGTCTCGACTCCATCGTCTCAAACTGTCCAATAGCCCTTCCGGCTGGACGATTTGCCTCAGCTCCTTCTGAGGTGATATTTTGCCTCTTTTTCAAAGGGAGAAAATCAAAGATACCCACAACCAGTCTCCATATTTCAAAACACTTCAGCGCAACAAGCCAGATTGACGACATGCGTTCCTACAACAAGTACTATCGGCACAAACTGAAGGGAAATTGTCGGGAACTAGAAAATTCTCCGACAAAAAGGGAGAGGAGAGCAGCGCAAGCTAGATAAAAAAGGATGCCTTGAAAAGACAAGAGTGGCGATGTTCTTTAGAGTCGGCTTGCTTTCCTAAGATGTATTCGTCACGATTAGTTCTGACATTCCTTTCTTAACGTAGCTCAAGTCGAGTTACACAAATTGTCGCCACACATCACCATAAGGAGTGTTACTGTCGACTCAT
>JALCBQ010000095.1 GCA_028066335.1 Pirellulaceae bacterium | reverse complement strand
ACAGCTAGGACTACCGGGGTATCTAATCCCGTTCGCTCCCCTAGCTTTCGTGCCTGAGCGTCAGAAGAGATCCAGTGAGCCGCTTTCGCCACCGGTGTTCCTAATGATATCTACACATTTCACCGCTCCACCATTAGTTCCGCTCACCTCTATCTCCCTCAAGCCTGACGGTTTTGAACGCAGTTCCTCGGTTGAGCCGAGGGATTTCACATCCAACCTGTCAGGCCGCCTACGCACGCTTTAAGCCCAGTGATTCCGAATAACGTTCGTACGGTACGTATTACCGCGGCTGCTGGCACGTACTTAGCCCGTACTTCCTCTGAAGATCGGTCAACCTCTAGGGATAACCCTAGAGGATTTCCTCCCAACTGACAGCGGTTTACAACCCAAAGGCCTTCATCCCGCACGCGGCGTCGCTCGGTCAGACTTGCGTCCATTGCCGAAGATTCTCGACTGCAGCCACCCGTAGGTGTCTGGGCAGTGTCTCAGTCCCAGTGAGGCGGGTCATGCTCTCACACCCGCTATGCATCAGTGCCTTGGTAGGCCATTACCCTACCAACAAGCTAGTACAACGCGGGCTCATCCCTAGACGGAATCACACCTTTGATCCAAAGATATTATTCGGTATTACCAGCAGTTTCCCGCTGCTATCCCGAATCTAGGGGCAGATACCCACGTGTTACTCTCCCTTGCGCCGCTCTCCACCTCCCGAAGGAGGCTTCTCGCTCGACTTGCATGCCTAATCCACGCCGCCAACGTTCATTCTGAGCCAGGATCAAACCCTTCAATTGTGTATTAAACGACCAGTAAACTGGTCGATTTATGTCAGGTTTAATTTTCCTGTGATTGTTGTCTCGTGGTCAACGAGACGGTTTCTTTCATACTTTGCCCAAAACAGTAAAACTGCTCCAAGCAAAGCGTTATCTTGCTGATAACTCGGAAGCTCAAAAAATTTAGTTTTGTATCCTGCCCACACAAAGTGAACACAATACAAACGTTCGTTTGCTTACATAACAATTCCCAAATTGTCAAAGATCATTCGCTAGACTATAAAGGATATCGCCATAATGAAAACCCCTTAAAACGAATTTTCAGCGACTTTTCCCCATCGGTAAATTCCTCGACCAGTTCCCTGTCGGCAAACGAGCCTAAAGAGGGAACCTTAAGGAGTTGTGGCAACTCTCAAAACAGAGTGACCAGAGGAGGTCGTCTAACGCGAGAGAAAAATAATACACGACTTCCTCAGACCGTCAAGGGCTCACACCACTTTTTTAACACACTTTCATCCTCAACAAAGTGGAAATAGCAGAAACAATAAGAGTGGCAGAAAGTGTAGGCTTGAGTCTTCTTCTTGTTTCTTAGGCGAAAGGCAAACAAAGGTTGTGTTAGTGCCTCCTTGGATCGGTACGCAAAATAATATCGTTAATGCCAGTCTGGTTGAATCCTTTATAGCCGTCATTCCGTTCAAGGATTTCTAAATGAGATCCGATTCCCCCTTCATTTCGGCATTTCTCGGCCTGTTTTTGGTCGATAATTCCTTCGGCCAGGGCAGCTTGAATTCTTTTTTCAGAGACCTGCCATTTCTCGCCGACGGTGAAAGCTTGCCAGAGGTAAGAAAACTCGGTAAAGGGTGCCATGGTTTCGACCCCAACTTTTGCTAACTGACTTTTGGCTGCCTGACAGTCAAAGAGAGATTCAAGATGGTGCATTCCTGCCTGCAAAAATGCTTCACCATGGAGGCGACACCAAGTTCCAATTGTCCCTGTTGTTCCCAGAGGGGGAAGGCCATCGTGCGAAAAGTCCCCTGTAACTTCTTCAGCGAGCAGGTCGACATCGGCAAAAATCAATATTCCACAAACTGGATGTTCTAATACCTGCGCGCCCCAGCCGGCCTCCGCACCGGCATAAAATCGCTCACGACAGTTAAATCCCAAGATTTCAAGGGTGGCTATCAAACTTTGATAGGCTTCTCGGCTCGAACGGTAGGTATGGTGATCGTGGTTTGACCACCCCATTCCAAGGGCATCTTGTCTACTTTTCTGAATACGGGCGGCGTGATTTCTCGATTGCCAAAACTGACGCTCAGCTTCGAAAAAGAGATCACAGGTCCAATCAGTCCCCAAATCGTCGATCGCCTCTTGGATGAGCGATTTAGCAAGATTAAATCCTGATTCGTTACTTTCTAGATCTCGCTCTCTCCTGCGAAAAAGGTCAAAGTGGTGCAAAGCTTTGGCTATCTGAGAGGTGTTATTTTGAGGCATTGAAAATTGATTCCACCCATGTCGTTCAATGACCGAAAGTTGATGTGTCTCATTCTGACAGAACAGAGCCATTCGTAGCTGAGAGCCTGCTGGCCCGGTAATCTTGGTCGATCCGTCTAGCTTGTGTGTAAAGAGGAAGTCAGCGACTGAATCCACTTTAAGATGACATTCGGTTTTAGTATTTTCTTTTAAAAGAATTGCCGGGAACATCCCTTGGTGATGTTGGGCGATTTGATACCCCTCTCCTTGGGTTAATGAAAAACCGACCTTTTCGAGTTGCTCTGCCATTTCGGGTTTGCTTGGTAGAACGAGATGGTCGATCCAGTCGAGAAACCGGGTTCCTGTTTCGTTAAGAAGGCGACTTGCAAAATTATCGGCTCCTTCGAAATCGATAAGGTACTGTTTTACGATGGCATTAACGATGTTCGCTGCTTCTGGTTGAGGCTCCCATTCGATTGGGTTTTCGAGGCTGGAGGAGGTGGTGCTCATAACTTTGGTACTCCCGATTTTTATAGACTAACCCTGATAATGGCGTACTGCCATTTCCAAAATTTATTAGAGAAGCTTGGTCGAGAAATGCAACCGATAACTGTTAAAAAAAGATCGAAACAGCTGAAAATCAACCATTCGATGGGCTAAAACATATTGCCAGAAAACTTGTTCCTTTGATACTTTTGAGGGAAAATAGTTTATTTTGAAGGAAAAATATGGTTAAATGTGGTCGATCCTAATTATACTGGGGGCTGTGGCTCTGCTGTGGTTTTCTAGCTGGAGCCCTACTTACACCTTTTCTTTTTTGCTAAGGTGTAGTTGCGACTACCCAAACCTCGGATGTTCTGGCCGTCGTATTTTAAGCTTTGCTTTAGCCGGTTTTATTAAACATTAAAGTCATTATTCTAAGACATTAAGCAACTATTTCATTTGAAAATGAGGATTGTTATGCTCAGGACAGTTCGAGGCTTTGCGACTCTTGCCTTTTTTATCGCCATTTGCCTTCCTTTGCCCCTGTTTGCCCAAGGTGGCAACACTGGCCAAGATACAGGTGATACAACTGACACAACGACGACCAACACGACGTTTGTTCTTGACCGAAATACTATAGGTGGTATTTCAATTGATGTTCATGGAGTTTTGGGAAAAACGACTACTGCCAGGCAAAAGGCTCTAAAACGTCTTCTGACAAAGTCGCTTGCACCGATTGACGGCAACCTTGACCAATTGACCCCTGTCCGAAAAGTTTCGTTAAAGCGGCTTGAGGCTCTTTTGGCCGACGCTGTTGCTAAAAATCAACCGATTCCCGATGAAGTAAAATACTTGGCCGGCCTTCAGCGAATCCAGTATATCTTTGTTTATCCTGAAGAAAATGACATTGTCCTTGCTGGCCCTGGCGAGGGTTGGGAAATTAACAAGCAAGGGATTGTCGTTGGCAAGACGACCAAAATGCCTGTCCTGCTCCTTGATGATCTTCTCGTTGCTCTTCGTACTTCAGAAGCTGCTCGTACTGTCGGCATAAGTTGTTCGATCGATCCTTCTGAAGAAGGCCGTCGCAACATGCGTGATTACCTAGCCCAACAACAGACGTTTCATCGTGGGATTCTTCAAGGTATCGAAGAACAACTCGGTCCTCAAAAAATCACCCTGACCGGTGTCGACACCAATAGCCACTTGGCTCGTGTTTTGGTTGCGGCTGACTACCGGATGAAATCGATCGCTATGAAGCTGGAACGTTCACCAGTAAAGGGGCTAAAGAGCTATCTTGAGATGATCAGTTCTTCGAGCGGAAATATCATGCCTCGCTGGTGGCTTGCAAGCAATTACGAGCCAATTGCCAAAACCGAAGATGGTCTCGCTTGGGAGATTCGTGGCCTTGGTGTGAAAGCCCTTACAGAAGACGAATTCATCACTGCCGATGGTCAAGTTCAGGGGACAGGCCAAGCGAACCCTGTTGCACAAAAATGGGCCGATACCATGACCAGCAAATACGAAGAACTCTCGAAAAAAGAGGCTGTTTTTGGGCAATTACGAAATGTTATGGATATGTGCCTTGTTGCTGCACTCATCGACAGAGAAGGACTTTTACAGCAATCAAAGTGTTCACTCACAACGATGCAAAACCGAAGAAATAATCTTGTCGAGACAGGTTGGGCTTCTCCTAAAACAGTTCCAACTCAATCGAGCTTCATGAAAAAAGGACGAAACTATATCATTACCGCCTCAGGTGGTGTTCAGATTGAGTCATGGGAAGCAGCGAGCAATCAACAAGTTGACGCAAAGGTCAAAGAATCCAAAAAGGATGCTGGTTACCAAAAGGCGGAAAAGGAATGGTGGTGGAACTAAGCTTTTAACTAAGGCCTAGGTCCACTTACAAAAAAGTGATTGAACGATCCTAATAAAAACCTGTCGCTTTTATGACCAAGACAAACCCCTACAGCCTCCATATTGGCTGTAGGGGTTTTTTGTTTTCAAACACATTTTTTAATGACCCTATACCTCACCTCTTCTGGGTCGGCTAAACTAGTGTGAGCTTTTTCTGGTCTTGAAAAAAGCAGAACCTCACAATCCAGAAGGCCCATTTATGCTTGCCCTTGTATCGCCACAGTTACGCCTCTATTCTCTTGAAGCTTCCTCACTTAAAGATCTTTCGGGTTTTAACAAGAACCCAAAAGGGTTCTTTGGTAAAGGAGGACTTACAGAAACAATGTTATACCAGCTAGGTGAAAAGGAGCTCTCTGACGAACTTGAAACGATTTTTCAACAATTAAAGACAGCTTTTAACTTTCGTCGAAAAGAACTCCTCCGAGAGGGGCCTATCGAAGGGGGGGGCACTCTGACAACTCCGTATTTTCAGTATCATATTAACCTTCAAAAAATTGAGGATTACCCTGATATGGTTGGGGTTCTCCGACAGGTTGAGGGTTTAGCAAACCTGGATCTCTTAACCCAAAAACCTTTTATCAACGTCTTTCAAGGAAAACTTAACACTCTTGAACTCCGAACCTCACGAACAATTCAGGTCGAGTCTTGGATTGACCACCTTGAAGAAAAAGAGAGTCTCGTCGGACAACTTTTTTATCCTAGTGATTGTCGCTTTGTCCAACTTACGCTTGAAAAAGGAGCGTTAGAGATTACCTTTTTACCCGAAAAAATTGAGTTGAAAATCGGAGCCTCTGGTTCACTTGCATCGCTTCCGGCAGCCTATTCCCAAATTAAAGAGACTCTCATCGGTATGGTATAACCTCACCTTGCCGAAAAATCGCCACAAAGCCTCTATTTTGTCTATTTTGCCGAAAATCAGATATGGAATTACTATTTAAAGTATGGTAATTATATTACTATATACATGGGTCGACATATCAAAATATGTTTGACACCACTGTGTGAAACATTAACACCTTCGGTTGGCTGACGTGTGCCCCCTTATGTTTTGTTTCAGGTCGTGCTCTGGCTCTGTTGCCAAGTAAAACGCTTTTAACGGAGCCTTTAATGGTTAGAAATTCACCCCAACCTTTTAACATAGAGGATTGTTTGATGAAATTTGTACGTATCTTCACGGTACTTCTACTCTCCCTTGCTTTTTTCGCTTCTAGCGAAGGTAATTTTTGCAAAGCAGATAATGTAAAATTCTTGCGATACCCTCATGTCTCTAGTAAGGGCATGATTGCTTTTAGCTATCAAGGTGATATCTGGGTTGCCGATAAAACGGGCAAAAATGCTCGCCGTTTAACAAATCATTTAGCAAACGATACCCATCCACGCTTTTCCCCAGATGGGACTCAGATCGCTTTTAATTCAAATCGGATGGGTAATGGCGACCTCTGGGTTGTTCCTGTTACTGGCGGAATCCCCCGCCAATTGACGTTTCACTCAACGAATGACCGCATTTGCTACTGGACCCCCGATGGGAAACAAATACTCTTCTCGTCCTCCCGTTCAGCCCACCCATTCTACCACCCACTCTACTTGGTCTCTGTCGAAGACGACACGCTCCCACTTCCCGTGAATATGGGACAAGCGGCAACTGGTATGGTAAGCCCTGACGGCAAAGCGATTGTCTACAACCAATCACGCATGAGTAGCGAACGTAAACATTACCGTGGCAATGCCCAGGCTGATGTCTATCTTCACGATATCCAAACTTCCAAAGCAGTACAACTCACCGATACAAATGCCCAAGAGTATCGAGATCATGTCCACGATGGCTACCCAATGTGGGGTTCGAATGGAAAAATTTACTTTGTTTCAGAGCGTGGGGGTTTCTTCAATCTCTGGCGAATGGATACAAACGGCAAAAATTTGGCCCAGGTAACCAACCATAACATTGACGGTGTTCAAAACCCTTCGATCAGTCCAGACGGTTCGACAATTATTTATGAAAATGAATTTGAACTTTGGCTCTACTCTGTTGCATCCGGAAAGACAAGTAAGCTCTCAGTCGACTTGATCACTGAACCCAAACACACTCTTCACGACGTTCTTACATCGAAAAAGGCGGATGGTTTTGCTCCTTCAGCCGACGGCAAGAGAGTTGCTGTTGATTTCCATGGCGAGATATTTACCTTGCCTGTCGATCCTAAACAAGGAGAAAAGGGGCAGATTACTCGATCTCCGTGGCGAGATCGTTACCAACTTTATTCTCCCGATGGAAAATACCTCGTTTATATCTCTGATAAAACTCATGAAGAAGAGATTTGGCTTCATGAACTGAGCACCGGTATTGAGCGACAACTGACTGAGCACGAATCGCTTAAGACCAGCCTTACATGGTCACATGACTCCAAAACACTCTATTTTGTTGCAGCTAAGGAGCTCTTTTCTATCGATATCGCTTCTGGAACTCCTAAAAAGGTTCTTGAAGCGGCCAACGGTGGCTCGGGCTTTGGTGGTACTGGAGCTTTTACAATTACTGACCTAAGCGCTGACGGTCAATGGATGGTTTACTCCCGTAAAGATATCCATTCCTATACCGATGTCTACCTTCTCAATTTAACGACAAAAGAGGAAATCAACCTTACCCAAAGCCATCACTCCGACACAGGAGGAGTTTTAGCAAAGGATGGCTCTTCTCTCTACTTTATCTCGAGAAGAGATGGTAAAGCTCACCTATTCGCCCTTCCTTTTCAGAAGGTCACTGAAGACACCAACGACCCTCTTGTCCAAAAGGAAACAACCAAGAAGGAAAAGAAAAAGTCGCCAGAAGAAGGTGACAAATCCAAAACTGATAAGAAACCTCAGGTAAAGGCTCTTGAGATCAATGTCGATTTGGATAATATCAAACGTCGTCCTGTCCAGCTGACCAAGGGAGAGACCACGGTGGGTAAATTCTTCCTTTCCAAAACAGGGTCTACCCTCTACTTTTCAGGAAGTAGTGATAAAAAAAATGGGTTTTACTCGATCAAAACTGACGGGAGTGGCCAGAAACGAATCTCGGAGGGAAATTTCCGCAGTTTTAAACTTTCGGCGAATAAAGATTTCATTTTTAACCAAGAGGGCGACAAACTTGTCCGAATGAGCCTTTCCGGGGCTAAAAAGACAGTGCCTGTCGATTTGCGAGTTGCGGTTGACGTCGTTGGTGAGCGTGAGCAAATCTTTGAAGAGGCGTGGCGATCGATGAAGTACCGCTTCTACGACGAAAACATGCATGGCTTTGATTGGGCTAAAATCAAGGCTTACTACAAGCCTATCATCACCCATGCAGCAACGAATCAAGACGTCTATGACCTAGCCAATGAAATGATTGGTGAGCTCAACGCTTCTCATGTTGGTGTTCGAGGAAGCTCAACCCCTTCAATGAAATCACTCTACTCGACACGGTCGCTAGGATTTGAGATGGAGCCCGATGGCAATCGGTATCGTGTTTCCCATATCTACCATAAGGGACCGGCCGATAAAGATTGGGTTGATCTCCAGGTCGGCGACCATGTTTTGGCCCTAAACGGCCAAGACCTGGTAGCAGGTGATAACTATTGGAAGCAACTTAATGAGTTGCTAAACGACTACGTCACGGTAACAGTCACCCGCCAGTCTGAAGATGCTCCCCATGATATTCGTGTCAAAACAATTACCTCTCTTCGAACGCTGAAGTACGAAGAGTGGATTGCAAATAACCGAAAGAAAGTTGAGGAGCTATCGGGGGGCAAAATCGCCTATGTTCATATTAAAGGGATGAACCGAACAGCGCTCGAGAAATTCCGCAACGAAGTCAACCAGTTCTGGGATGCCAAAGGGCTTATTATTGATATTCGCTATAATGGTGGTGGAAATACTGACCAAGAGCTACTTGACATTATGGAGCGCAAACCTTTTAGCTACTGGAACAGTCGGTATGCTTCTCGTGCCGATGGCCGCCGGCCAAAGCAGGCAATTGCTGGACCACAGGTCATGATGATCAACCACCGCTCATTCAGTGACGCTGAGGTAACTCCTCAAGGATTCCGCGATCTAAAACTTGGAAAAATCGTCGGCTCACCAACAGGAGGCGGGGTGATTGCAACTGGAAGCCACCGCCTCATAAATGGTGGAACGATACGAACCCCAGGAGCGTTGGTCGTCACATATGATCCAACAAAACCTAACAACTACGGCATAAACCTCGAAAATTACGGGGTTCCCCCTGATGTTTGGGTTGAAAATACTGCCCAAGACGAAATTGATCATAACGACCGTGAACTCCAAAAAGCCATTGAAGAAGCGCTCAAAATGCTCAATCAGGGGACGTGGCAGTTCTCACCCAAGAAGAATTAACCTTCTTCTAAAATCTACAAGTAAGCGACTCGCTTCATTTACCTCTACCAAGAGGGTTCGAGGAAGAGTGCTTATAAAAGGCCTTCATTTTTGAAGGCCTTTTTTCATTGGTTCTTTGAAAAAAGAAAAGGGAGCTAGTTGCAACTCTCCTTGAAAATTATCACAATGGCCAGAAGAAAAACTCTCTTTTCTCTGTTTGCAAGGAACCGTCTTATGGCACGACCAGTTACACTTTTTACCGGCCAGTGGGCCGACCTTACGATCGAATCGATGGCCCAAAAAGCAGCTTCTTTTGGCTATGACGGTCTTGAACTTGCTTGCTGGGGGGACCATTTCGATATTTCGTGTGCTCTTACCGAAGAAGATTATTGCCAGCAAAAACATGACCTCCTCGCACAGAACGGAATTTCGTGTTATGCAATTAGTGCCCACCTTGTAGGCCAAGCCATTCTTGATCGCATTGATGAACGTCATAAGGCGATCGTCCCTGACCATGTCTGGGGAGAAGGAGATCCAGAAAAAATTTGGCAAAGGGCAGCTCAAGAATTAAAGAATACAGCTCGTGCCGCGCAGAAATTTGGCGTCGAAGTCGTCAACGGCTTTACCGGCTCCAGTATTTGGCATCTTTTCTATGCCTTTCCGCCTGTTCCCCCTTCAATGATCGAAGACGGATATACCCTTTTTGCAGAACGCTTTAACCCAATCCTTGACGTTTTTGGTGAATGTGGAGTCAAGTTTGCTTTAGAAGTACACCCTTCGGAAATCGCTTTCGATATTTATACAGCCCAACGGGCGCTTGAAGCGGTCGACCATCGTGAGGAATTTGGGTTTAACTTTGACCCTAGCCATTTCTACTGGCAAGGGATCGACCCGACCGAATTTATTTATGCCTTTCCCGAGCGAATCTACCACTGCCACATCAAAGATGCGATTACTAACCTTAATGGCCGAAATGGAATTGTCGCAAGCCACCTAGACTTTGGTGATCCTCGTCGTGGTTGGGATTTTCGTAGCCCAGGACATGGTGGAATAAATTTTGAAGAGATAATTCGGGCCCTTAATCACGTCGGTTACGAAGGGCCTCTTTCAGTTGAATGGGAAGATTGTGGCATGGATCGCGAATATGGTGCTACAGAGTCTTGCGAGTTCGTTCGCCAGCTCGATTTCTCACCAAGCAATCGACAATTCGATGCCTCATTTGACCAAAAAGAGCAGAAAACAGAGTCCTAATTCTTTCCAGCAAATAAACCTCTTTTAAGAGATGGCAAACTGCAGTGGCTAAGCTCACTAAAATTTTTTGCAAGGCCGAGCTTCAGGGTATGGGAGTTGCCTCACAAAAAATGACAGCCAGCGCATAGAAACCCCGCCACGAAATATCGTAGCGGGGGTGGTTGGCAACTAGATCACTTAGCCACATGGTGGATAATCTTTGGGCGGTTCGATGGAGGGT
>JALCBQ010000094.1 GCA_028066335.1 Pirellulaceae bacterium | reverse complement strand
TCTACTAATAGTCATTATGACGGGTTCGGCCAGCCATTCACTGCAAATCACGGACGCATAAGAGAAATACACGGCAAACCGTACCAAACATTGGTTTTTAAGGGAGAGTCAAAGCGTGTTGGCTATCAACCTTTTGTCCCTTATCTGACGACGATGGGAACCCAAGACCTAATAGAGACGAATCGGACTGAAAACCTTAGCATTTCAGAATACTACTGCTCGACCCCTGTTTATCATCTCCGTTGGACAATCGAATACGATATTGATAATTATCTAGATTCCTATCAACTACCAGATTCTAATATTCAAACCTCCTGACCTATGCGGAAAATTAACCATGTCTTTGTCTGAAAAAATAAGAAAATATTTACAACGTAGCATACCTTCCTTCCGATCTGTTAGTCCCTATAAGCGTGCCCTTACCGAGGAGATAAAAGTAAAGGAGGAGGAGACCTTTGGGGTAGTGACCATTGAAAAAATGTTACTCGATCCACAGGTTCGACTGGCAATAGGGGCAAGGAACGGGATGCTTATGCAGGCCTCAGTTAATGTGGCATGCGAAGATTCTAAAATCTCGCAATTTATTAAAGATCAATATGATCAAATATGGACCTACTACGCACCACTTCTTTTACAGGCAAAAATTTATGGGTACTTTCCTTTTGAGGTTATTTATAAGGGAACAAATCAGGGGACTATTGAAGTCGATTATTTACTGGATCTGCCCGTTAAAAATACTCGCCTTGTTTACGACAAATCAGGAAACAGAGGCCTCACCCTAAAAAGTGATAATCAATCTTTTACACTATCATCGCCAAAATATCTGCTAGCGACCTTTTCCTCAAAGCATGGCGCTCCTTATGGCCAGTCGATACTTGAAAGAGCCTACAGCGCATGGCATGAAAAATGGATGAAAAATGGCGTTAAAAACACACTAAAAACCCGCATGATAAAAGATGCCTACATCGGTGATATTTTCTGGTACCCAATGGATCGAAAACTACAATTACCTGACGGTCGACAATTGGGGTGGATGGATATCGCTTATGAGGTTCTTGAATCACGTTCTAGTGGTCGTGCGATGGCTTTGCCGACCCTTTTTGACGACAACGGCAACAAAATAGTCGATTACACACCACCACAAGAAATCAAGGGAAACGATTTATTGTTCCGCTGGAAGAAAGATGTCGACTATGAGATTCTAAAAGCATTGGAAATTCCCCCGGAAATTATTGAGGCGACAAACAGCGGCAGCTATGGTGGTCGATCGGTCCCCCTCTCAATCGCTCAAAGTGCTGTAATGGCAGAGTTTACCGAAATTCTTTCGTGCCTTGATCGCGATATTTTTCGCCCACTAATTAAGATTAATTTTGGGGAAAACATAAACTATAAGATTCAGCCCCTTCTTGACAAATCTACCTCTACCGAACAGTCACTTTAGGGAAATCTCATGCAAACAACTTCGTGTACAATAAAACTAGGTGGAAAACCTGCCGTTCTACCTGCAAGCGACCTTCCCGGTCACTATTTCCACATAGCGAATACCTATTATACCGAGGTCGGGGCCAATCCGGGACACGGCATGGTCCTTTTGCAAAAACAAGATCTCGATACACTTTTGGCCAGCCCAAATCATTTTCATACCCTTACCTTTAAGCAAGGCGGTTCCTCAGAAGAGGTTTCTATCGAATATATTTATATAAGCAATTATAAGAAAATACATCTCGGCTCAAAGGATTCACCCCATAGCCTCTATGGGGTATTCCTCACTGATATACGACACCTTTTTCGTCACTATGGTGGAGGTTACGATCATGCGATCAATATATACTCGCCTGTAGTTCAAGACAATTATCACTATGCAGACCCCACTTATTCCGGGCAATTTTCATGGCCTGATGTTATAAATAGAATCTGGAATAATCATTGGCGTCCTATTGCCAATGACCTCTCTCTTGATCATTCAAATTCACTCTTTTATATCGAGCAAGCTGGTATGATTGACAATTTGTACCTTGATGGAGAAAATCTATGGGATTCCTTTATTTCTCTGGTCGATCGGTTTGGTGCCTATTTCACCTACTCTCACTATCTCCCACATACCAGTAGCGCTGTCTTTTTCCTTAGAAGATATTCCTATATTTCAACCGATGTGCAGAACAAACTTGATTTGCTCCCTGTCATAAAAGAATCTCCTGGTCCTTATTATCATGAAATTATTCCTGAGTCGATCGAGGTCTACTTTCCAAAATATTCTGAGCATCGTGGTAGCGACCACGATCTAGAACATATCAACCCTGCCTTTCTCGATACCCAGCACAAAGTGACCGTAGCAACGGGACACCCTTCTGGTGCGATGGGTACAAAAAAAGTTTTTCGCGAAACCAAAATTGCAAGACGAAGCCCTAATGGCCAGATAACCAACGAATCCGAGCTTCAAACGTATGCCTCTCATATAAAAGATTCCCTTCTTGCAAAGTATGAGTATTACAGAAATCCAACACTTACAGTCGCAGGAATTGTTGACAATCTTTCGACGGGCGATAATATTTTTTCCATTTGTTACCAGGGGAGCCGACCAGGGACAGGATGTACTACTATTATCAACGGATCAAATCCCCTTGTTTCCAGCCTAAATACGCCCTTTCATCATAACGACAAAGGTGCACTCCCCACAAACTCGACCCCTCAAATTTATGCCTCGCCGACACAAAGTATCTCCTCACTAGAGGCAAAAAATTATAGCGAAGTACAGGCCCTGAAAATCAATTCCAAACTACTTAACACACAGTATGACAATTTATTTCGTGCAGAAATTGTCCGAGAAAGCGAAGGGGCCTACACAACGACCGAAGAGTGCCTGGTTCTTATGCTTAATAAACACTGGCAATGGGAATCTGATGGAGTCAGCGCTTCTAATACTAAATACCTTGACGAAATTGTCCTGGGGAAATTATGTGGTTATCGAGATATTGGCTCAGCACGACTCCCTCTTTTTCTTGTTCGTGATGATCGCAATGACTCGATCGAATGGGGGATTACCACAACCTCAACACCGTCAAATTTCAACTCGCACACACAAATAATTTATGTTCATCCATGCGACACCCCCATTGGAGACAATGAAAATACCTCCGTAACTCATGCGGTTTACCTGTTAAAACATTCAGACCACGTCTATTCTCTTTCAACCGGAGACCCCATTGGATTTATCAAAGATTCACAAGGGTTCCGCTACGCAGTGACTCCTTATCTTCGTCCCGTTGATGCTCCAGGTGGGCCTCCATAAAGGGCACCATAGAGAATAGAAAATTATTATGAGAAATTTTCTACCTCTCTCCTAGCTTCTTATCAAAACCCTGAATGGTTCGCACTTCTTTTTGGTTCGAACATAATGCCCAAAACCATAAATACTAGGGTTACCCCGCAGTTAACCCATAGCTCGCATTGTGAAAAAATCATCCATAATGTCGAGGCACCAACAGAGACAAAAAGGAGCAGAAAAAGGGTCTGGCACCACATAACATTTTTTTTGTTTCGCATAAGTTGCACAAAAAAAATCGTACCGATCGCTATTAACTGAATAAGGTATACAGTCCAGTATAATTCAGCTGAAATAAATTCTGACATAAAATATCGCCTGTTAAAATCCCTTTTCGACGGCAAACGGCAGGAGATCCTTCTCCTTTGTTGAAAGGGGTTCTTTGCCCCTTTCTGTTATCTATCTTTTACCGACATACTATTTTTTTATACTGCTTCTATTTAAGAATAGTCGGCAGATAATTTTTTAATTGGGAGGTATGAATACGATGCTGAAGGAGCTCGCCCTTGTCATTATAAATGAGCAAGGTTGGAACGGTCATAATCCCTAGGTTCGTTGCCAGCTCACTCTCAAACCCACCCTCACTATAAAGGCTTTCAAAAGCCAGCCGATGTTCCCTCGCTGACTTGGTTGCTACTTCTTTTGTTACGTCAAGGTTTACTCCTAATACGTAAAACTTGTCTTTCTTATGCCTTTTCGCCAATTCGGCCAAGGTTTTAAAGTCTTCCTTGCAGGGCTCGTGCCAACTCGCCCAATAATAGACAGCAACGGTGTGTCCCCTAAAGGCCTTTATGTCAAAACTTTTTCCCGTCAACGTCGTTCCAGAAAAAGGCACGACCTTTCCAACAGACTCAAGGCGGCGCAGCGCCCCTTCTGCCTTGGAAATCAGCTCATGGCCCGGGTAATCTTTTTGTAATGTTTTGTACCGCTTTACGGCCTCCTCCTGGCGACCTGCAAGGTCAAACAGAACGGCCAACTGCAAAATCGCCTCTCCTGCCGATGTCGTATTCGAATAGTCTTTTATGTAACGGTCGAGGCTCTTTTCCCACTCTGCCTGTACGGAACCATAGTCGACCGTTTCTGTCGATAATTTTTTTGCGTAGTCGGCTGAAAGAAGACGAAATTGAACATAAGAGGCCAGCTCCTTCTCTTTTTCATCAAGGAGTTTTTCCACCATCTCTTTTAGATGTTTTTCACCACCTGAAAAATCATCCGCCTGCCATGCGCTGGCAAGGGTATCTGCGTATTGCCGTGTCCAGTTTGTCCGATCTTCTGGCCGTGTCGACTCGTCGATGATAATAACAAATGTCTCAGCCCGTTTTTTATGAAGATCTTCTCTCTCCCGTTTTGTCGTCGCCCTGACAAGAAGTGAATCTAGGCGTTGTAAATCTTCTACTGCCTTAATTAACGCCTCACTAACAGAGTGGTCATTTTCGATCGTTTGCCCTCCACCGACGGGACGTGCCAGAGAGGCCTGAAAGAAATAACCGGCTGTCGAAGCCGCTTCGTCACCTTCCATGCTCTCAGGTAGCGACATTAGGCGCCACCCATATTCGGTCTTTACCATCGTTCCAATAACGAGCATCGAGTGTTTTTGTTTTTGCTCGACCATTGCAGCGACATTCTCATAGACGACAATATCTTTGGTGAGATCGATCCCGTTGGCCGCAACCGTACCAGGTCGCGAGGCGACAAAACTCAACCACCTCGCCTCCTTGAGAGCGTTCCCCTGCCGACGTGCCAAAGGGGCAAATTCATTTTTGGCACGACTGATTTTTTCCAAAAGGTCTTTGCTTCGAGTTTTGCTAAGGCCAAGTGTAACCAGATCATCTTCGTTTAAAAGAAGTGAGGCAAAGCGGCCGGCGTCGGCCGTCGCCAAGCTGTCGACGACTTCTGCGCTCAACTCTTGGGCACTTAACTCTTTCCACCGGTCGATCGTTCCGTCTTCGTCGTCGTCAAGGCCATGCCGAGTCCCTTCCGTGCCAAACCACCGATACTCGTCGGCCTTCCCATTTTTATTGGCATCGATGTCTCGGTAAATTTCGATCCCGTGTTGATAATAACACCAAAGATCGACTTTTTGATCGGCGTTGGTGTCAAGAAACCTCCTCAAAACACGACCTGTTTTGTGTTGGACAGCCCAACCCTCACCGAGAGAATCTTCTGAAGCGACGACCTGAAAGTCAGCGATTCCATCGGTCGGTACTTTCTCGTAGTTGACCCCTTTTTGGACAGGGGCCAGCGAAAGGGCGGCCTTAATCGTCGGGGTCTGGGCAACGACCGTCGTGGCGACATTGAACGACCCAATACCAAACAACAGTATCCCCAAAATAGAAAAGGGCCAAGAGGGCACACCCCCTTTTAAAAGACCACCTTTGTAAAAATTTGTCTGGTTTATCATCTCGCTTTTTGGTTTCTTTCGGTTTCGATGATCGGCTCTGTTTTGTTGAATGGGACATTTTGCCTAAGAAGCAAAGATCCCAAAGGAGGTTCTACTAAAATTCGCAACTTTAGGGAAGGGCAACCGCCGACACAATGCCTCTGCCCCTCTTCGGAAAGAACTTTTTCTTCGATTGTGGTTTGGTTTTTGGGAACTTTTCCGAAAATAGACCTTTTTTCGTAGCTTGTTCTACTAAAATTGTGTATATTGGCCATGTGCTTTTATAAGCATTCTTCAGAAGGGGGTTCCTGTGCGAACGAAGTGTTTTGGGGTGTCTTTTCCAGACCCACAATCAGGAGATTTTTTCACGGGAACCTCATTAAGATCTTCTGAAACCGGTGGCAACAAAACCGGTGACAGCAAGACTGGTGACAGCAAAACCGGCTCTATGATTGCTAGGCCTGTTATCGCCAGCCACGTTGTTGCCAGCCTTGGTATCCCTCGTTTCGCTGTTGGATATTCTACTTATTCTACCGCTGAATTGCCCCTCTTTAGGGCCTCTGGCTCTCTTTGCCCATCGCTCTTTTTTACCCTGCTCTCTCCTGTTCTCTTCCTCCTCTCTTCTCTGCCTCCTATTTTGACCTTCTTAGACTCCAGAAATACCACTTCAAGACAACTTTCTGTTTCTTCGGCTCTTGTCATTCTCTTTACGCTCCTTTTTGTGCCGACCCCCATTTTCGCCTGCCAGGTGCCTGCCCCAATGGTAGCTCCCTCTCAAGCGATCCTTCCCGGGCTCGCCACCTCCAAAACGGCCAGCCAAAGTCACACGATCCAACCGCCCAACCATGTTTTTGCTATCGACGATCGGCAGCTCGACATTCGAGAGATCGAACGCCATATCCATCAGCTTGGCAGCTCAGACTACTACCAACGGGAAGAGGCAAAAAACTGGCTGACCGAACATGGCCAAGAGGTCTATCCTTTTTTGCAAAAATATGTCAACGACCAAAACCTCGAAATCCGCATGTCGGTCCGGTTCCTTATTGAAGAACAAAAAATCGTTGCCCAAAAACAACACGAAAAAGACTTCCTCGTCGACTGGGAAAACAAGGTCCCCCTTACAGGGTGGCTCCGCTTTCAAAAGTTTATCGCCAAAGCTTCGCCCCCTTCGAAAAAGCTCGACCAACCTAAGGCGATACCTACAAACGGAAGCCGGGTTGTCGCAAAAGACAAGCTGGCCTCCCCCAGCGCCCCTTCTCCTGAAAACGATCTGGAACTCTCATTGCGTCTTTTTTATCTTCAGCTTTACAAGCACAATAAAGATGGCATCGAAGCGTTGGAAACAAACGACAAAAAGAGGCTTCGCAACGTTGAGGCCAACCTGATCTTGTTCACGCGAACGGTCAATGGCAACATGGCAAACCTGCCGATAGAAGATAACGACTCTTCGGCTGCCTCTATTCAGAAGTACCGACTCGCCTTTTTTCTCTACTACGCCTTATCGGCTGAGAGGTATTATCTGACGAGCCTTGCCAACTCCTATGCCTATACCGTTTTACCCTATATACCGGCCTATTTACCCTCACAATCCTCCCCAAGCCCAAATGAAGAGATAGGGTACCGCGCTCTTTTAATCGCTCCGTTTTACATTACCAAAGGGCCAATCTTTGACGAGAAAACCCCCTTGGACAAAACATTGTTGCGGAACTATTACCACAACCTCGTTTTATTTGGCTTAAGAAATAACTTCCCTGAAACCATCCTCTCTGCCCGCAAAGTTTTAAAAAATGTAAACGCAACGACCTACTACCATCAGTTGCCAGACGCTTTTGAAGCACTTGTTCTTTTTTCAGACAAAAGCGACGTAGCCAGCTTTGTTCGTGATATTGCTCTGGTAGATCAATTTTTGGGCGACCGAAAAGCTTTGTTCAATGGCCGTTCTCAAACACCACCTTTTAGAACCCATGTCATTCAGCGGCAGGACCTTGCCCTCTTGACCCTGGTCCGCATGACAGGGCAAAACCCTGTGGATTACCACTTCAGGAACCTCTATGGTAATCAAGGAAGCCACCTCGCCTATAGCCAATACTCGACCTTCTTTAGCAGTGAGGCAGACCGCACCGACGCAATAGAAAGATGGAACAAGTGGAAGACAAAAAAACCTTTCGAAAAATCTTCTGACAACAAATAGCTAAAACTTCTGGGCCTCTTCTTCTCTCCTTTTACTCTCTTTCTCTCCTTCTATTTCCCTTTGAGCCGTTTTTTACGCCGGTCATTCACATAAAGGAGGAAACAGAGAAACAGACCGCTGGAAAAAACGAAGATCAACGTCGGCCACGGGATACCAGGCTCTTGAATTTTTTTGATTTTCCCAAGGAAACGGGTACCCAGAACACCTGAAGAGCCCCCCCCTGAGGGTATCGGGTTGCCAATCTTTTCCGTGGAGTCGCCATAAAAATAGAGGTTCCCTTCGGTATCAACCGATAGCCCCCTTAAAAGGTCGTCGCCACTTGAGCCGATCTGTTTAATCCAATATTCGCCACCAGTGGTCGAGTCATATTTTGCAATAAAAAAGTCGGCACCACCACTGTTTTCTGCTGTAAGATCACTATAGGTCGTCCCACCGACGTAGAGATCTCCCTTGGCGTCGATCGCCAGCGCCTCTCCCGAGTCTCCCCTGTCGGCACCATAGCTTTGTGTCCATGCTACTTTTTTTTGGCTATCATATTTTCTTAAAATCAGGTTATAGTCGTTTTCGTTCTCACTTCCGACATCTTGGTAGGTAAGGCCGGTCATGTAGACGCCCCCTTGTTGATCAACAACGATATCTTTAACCTGATCGATATTGTTGGCACCAAATTGTTCGGTCCACAACTCTTTACCGTTGGTGTCATATTTTGCTAAAAAGAAATCGTCTCTGCCGTTACTTTTTCCGAAAAGGTCACCACTGGTCGAGCCCCCTATGTAAAAATTGTCGTCGGCATCAACGGTTAGCCCACCGATCGTTTCGTTCCCTTCGGTAGCGACGATCTTCTCGAAAAGCTCTTTTCCACTTGAGTCGATTTTTTTAACAAAAATACCTTGTTGTCGCTCCGCTACCCCCTCTTGGCTTTGACCGTCTTCCGGAGCTTCCTCGGAGCCAGGAACGTCGCCTGGTGCGGAGCGATCAAATGTTCCGGCGACAAAAACCTCTCCCTTTGAATTAACCACAAGGTCGGTTGCCGTCATGTTGCGGTCGTCAAAAAACGAGAACCCCCAGACCGGTTTGTGATCTGGCCCCCGCTTTTCAATGGTAATCGTTTTTGACGTTCTCCCTGTCGCCACATCTGGAACGGTGGTCTTCGAGTAGGCGAGGTAATAATGTCCCTCGGTGACAACGATGGCCACCATCTGGACAACCCCTTCCCCAAGATCGGTCTCGTTCGACGAAGAGGGGTTTCTTTGAACTGGCAAATGGGGATATTGTCGATAAAAAATAGTCGATTTGTTAACACTCAGAAGGTGACTTTTCCCCTCGGAATCGATCGCTATTTCTTGCCCCCCTTCCCCCTCGGTAATTTGATACTGCCCGATCCACTCGACCGGCTGTGGGTCGACCTTGGGAGGGGCCTCCTGAGTATCGGGTGGTGGAACCTGCTGCGCCGAAGCGACAGAGAGAGCCCCCTCACCTACAAATGTTATTACCAATATTCGGCCAATAGTGGCCCAAGAGAGAAATGGAGCTGGCCCTTTGAATCTCATCACCTGTCGCCTCGGTTGTCGTTTTTAAAGTTATGTCGTTGCGAAATCACCTTTGAGGCCTCTACCTTTATGAACGCCCCTTTTGTGGACTAGGTATTAGACCAAACGGCAGCTCTTTGGTAAAGGTTCTTCTCCCTCGAAAGGTTAAAATGGGAAAAAAGGGGATTTTTCCTGTTTTCCAGCAAAATTGCCCTAGCCATTGACCTGAGAGCGACTAAAATCAACCTCAGAAACCGAATGAGACTCATTCTCAATTAGAAGCTGTTCTATTGAGACTCTAATCTTAGGCATCTAGCAACCATCGCAAGCAAAGACCCCTTGGGCCTTGCGCAAACCTAAGCACCCCCCTTCTTTTCCGCCGACGGTTTACGCACGTTGCTAATTCAAAGCATCCTGCCCCTTTCTGCCAGCACCAAATGGCTTCTGCTTTCTTCGTATCTTAAGGTCACCTTAGTGTGTTGCTGCGTTTTGGCACCTCTCATCCCGTTCGTTGACCATTTCTTAACTTTTTGACTTTTTCTACCGTAAAGGAAATAAATATGTCAACGTTGACTTTTTGTAGACGATTTTTATCCGTTTTGGCCCTCTTTGGTTCCCTCGTTTGCCACAGCCAAATGGCTTTCGCCGATGATGTTGTCACTAGTTTTGAAACCCTCTCGGGAACACCGACGGGTGAATTTGTCTGGGAAAATTTTATAGGAGATGGTACTACTCCCGGCCCTCACAGCCCCGACGTTTCTGCCAGTGGTGGCGGTGCAACGATCACTGCAAGTGTCGGTGGCGTTACAGGCACGAATAATTTATACGCTTTTGGCATTGGCGTCCCAACATGGACCTTTGACCTCGCCTCCTTCGACGATACCAAAGACTATACAAGTTTGTCCCTGCAAATCGCCACAAATGGTGCCATCGACATTAATAACTTTTCTCTCGGTGGTATTACTGCACCCGATGAGTTCAACTCGCTCGGGACGACCGCGGGCTATGACCTCTATTGGGTTAAGTGGGATGGTCTAGCCTCAGAAGACAATTACTTTATCGAAGTCGACGGTGGGGGGGGCACGCATAGCGCCCTTTCTGGTGCCAAGGTCACCTATTTCAACACAGATACCCCCTTTGCCATCGAGGCCGTTCCCGAGCCGACAACGTTGGTCCTTTCGTCGATAGGTATCCTCGGAATGCTCGCATTTGGACTCGGCCGACAAGCCCCCAAAAAGAAGAAA
>JALCBQ010000093.1 GCA_028066335.1 Pirellulaceae bacterium | reverse complement strand
GACTCAACTGGCAGTGACTGCCAAAGAGGATAAATTATGCTTATATATCAATGACACTGAAATACTTGATGAAAATAAATCCGTTATCCAATTTACCAATTTTGATTGCGCAACCTGGATAGGGGCAACTCCTCCAGGTAGTCCAGTCGGTGAGTATATGCGTGGCCTCAGTGGTATCAAAGGGGAGACTGACCTCGACTACCGCCCTTTTGGTGGAGAAGTAACTTATAATCCAAACAGGACAAATGGCTCTGCGAGACGCCTTCTTAGCGATTACCTTGGAAATACGACGACCTCGGTCGTGCCCGATACCTTTACAGCACCGGTTTCCTTCCCGTCGACACTGACGACCTACCGGCTATATCCTGGTGGCCCTTCGTATACGATTCCAAATTTCAATCACACATACGGTTCGACGATACATGACCAGACGATCGGTCCGGACGTTCTAACGAATCCCCTTGGGGTTTATCACGGGACGGCCGACTTGACCTTCGCAAACAATGTTACATTTAGTGGTATTTTAATAAACCCTCTAAGTACTGATTCAATTCAACTCAACGGTACCAATATTGTCGCCTCAGCCCCATTGATCCCACTAGATACCGAAACAACAACCTATGCACAGATACCGGTTCTCTCCGTTGGTAGAGATTTTCTTGTGGGTAACCACGCCAATGTGAAAATCGAGGGAATGGTTGTTTCCGGTTTAAATTTTCACATCGGCAGCGGATCACGAGAACTAGATTTCACAGGAAAAGTCGCTTCTCAGAAGATCGATTTTCAGACAGAAACGAACTGGGCGAACCTCATGGTGAAAAACTGGATCTATGAACTACGCGAATTTTACGGCCAAACGGCAATTTCTCACTTTCCAGAGTGGATGGAAACAAAAAGGAGCCTTTCCTACGAGCCGAGTATAAATTTTCACGCCTCCCCCGAAAACATAAGGTACCATTGGCCAGACTGGTCGGTGCCAATTTTTACAACAAACGCCGATGGTAAACTCGACTGGAAAATTCTTCGAATTATTGAGTCAAACTAGTTTGTAGATCGTCCCTGATTTTTGGTGGTTGCTTCTCATGTCTATCCTTCGCCTTGCCTTATTTGTATTTGCTTTTACTTGTGGACTGGCCGCTTGCCACTACCTCATGCCTGGGACACCACAAGCTCATGGGAAAAACATAAAGAGACTGCAAATAGAACCTGCCCACGCTTTGCCACAAACAAGGGGTAGTAAAAAGGGAGTGCCTTTTCCCAATGCGACAGAACAGAGAAGGGCCCTTTTACAAGAGTTAAAAGCGATTCACAAACTGTTAGAAGAACAAAACAAGCTCCTTAAGGAAGGCAAATGAGCTCTCTTTTCCGAACGAATGCCGACTATTCACAGCCTTTACCAGTGAAAAGGATGTCGGGCTTTACCTTGTTAGAGCTGTTAATTGTTATTGTAATAATGAGTATTTTTGCCTCGTCGGCGATTACTTTTTTTCAGCCCAACTCCAAAGCAGATATTGAGGCGGCCGCTAATATTATCGCCTCTGAACTCGGATACGCCCGCAGCTTGGCCATTCAAAATCGAACCCAATATAGATTCACCCTAAACGATGATCGAACTACACTTAGCCTGGATCACTCTGGGAGTCGTCCTGCTTACAATGAGTTGCCTAAAAGAGCTCTCATAAGCAGTAACGAATCCGAGACGGTCGATTACCTTCGGCTTAATGAGCTGTTCCCCAACCACTCTTCGGTACAGTTTATTCGAATGGAGAGGGTTGGTCCCCCTGCTGTGGTAACGACAACTCTTGAATTTAACGAATTTGGCGAAACGACCGAAACGGCAACAACACGTCTTTGGCTTGGAACAAACCTAACTTCGGGAAACTTATATCTTCCACTGACGATTTCCCCAACGAGTGGCTTAGTTGAAATTGGTGAGATCACAACGACCTCACCTGAGTAAAGGCCATTTGATCTCTGGGTGTTGATTTTATCGATTATCTTGCCCCAATCCGCCCCCTCTTGGGCGAACTTCTCTTTTTTACAAAAATGCACCTGAAAGATAACCTATGCTTGGGTGTCGACTTTTGTCCTTTTTTTATACTCTTTGGCACATGGACCGCCCTTTTGGGACGGCTCTGATAACTCTCTTTTGCACCTATAGAAATTGTCGTTTTGCCATGCTCGGCCCATTGTTACAAAAAAACTATAGCCCGATCGGTATTGATATTAGTACACGTGGTATCAAATTATTGCAGTATACCCACAAATCACGGAAGGCCCTTAACGCGATTCAATGGGACTTTGAACACCCCATTACCTCACCTGCAACAAGCCAATTGGCCGCAACGGTAAATACCTCCGAGCAACACACTTCAGAGGCTCTCACCAATAAAGAACAAAAGGGACTCCTTCGTAACCCGAATGAAAAAATTATCCCTGACGAGCTATCGGATGTTCTGAAAAAAGCTTATTGCAGTAAAAAATTCCGAGGAAAAGAGGGCGTTTTAACCCTCTCTGCCCCAAATATGTATCTTCAAAATATCCGAGTCCCTAAAGTCGAAGGGGATCAATTCGAGCGGCTATTACAACAGGAAGCTGCCGCCAAGATACCATTCCCCTTACCAGAAAGTGAAATACGATATCTCAACGTCGCGGAGGTCCGCCAAGGTGGAGGTATCATGAAAGAACTTATCCTCATGGCTTGTTATCGCCCTCATTTAGAAGAATATATCCACGCTATCGAACGGGCAGGACTGACGTTGATTGGCTTTGAGCCAGAGGCTACTTCTTTAATTCGTTCTTATAACGAACAATTCAAACGGGATGAAGATAAAGAAGAGCGTTCAATGTTAGTTCATATTGGCTATTCGAATACTTTGGTAATCATCGCACAAGGGGAAGATATTCTTCTTATGAAATATCTCCCGGTTGATGGAGCACAAATGACAAAAAAGGTTGCCGAACTTCTTCAAGTCACGGAAGAAGATGCCCAACAAATTCGGCGACAGGTCACTGCTGACCGCCGTAAGGCAGATCTTAGCTGTCAGCTAACTCAAACGATTCAAGAGGCGTTGCGACCTACACTGGAAAACCTGGCGGCCGAAATCTCTCGGTACATTCGTTATCACAGCGTTACCTTCCGTGGCAAACCACTCGTCCGTTTAATTCTAAGTGGTAGCGAGGCAAACCACTCTCTTGTAGAAGAGCTGGATAAACGTGTCAATTTACCTTGCCAACTCAGTGAGCCCTTCCGAGGTTCTTCATTACCGAATAATTTGCGAATGAATCTTGGCTGGGAGATTGCAGCAGGGCTCGCAATGTATCCGAAAAAGAGTGCCCTATGAGTAAGTCGATTGACTTTTTACCAAAGGATTATCACCAAAAGCGACGTAATCGCCATTCATTTGCATGGCGGTCAGTGGCGATCGGTACATTTGGTGCTGCTCTTGTTCTTGCAATGATCGTTCAACTCAACAGTTATTGGCGATTACAGGCCCATTTTGTCGAGGCTGAAATTGGATATACAGAAGCCCAAAAACAACAACAACAGTTAACGACGCTTCAAAATAATTTGGCAATGGTCCGTTATAAAGCTGAGCTCTATTGTTACCTAGAGCATACCTGGCCCAAAACTCAGCTCCTCAAGCTCCTCTCCTTGAAAACCCCTGACACTATTTTTCTCGAAAGTATAGAAGTTTATAAAGGCGATCGACAAAACAGTTCACCTGCCCAGGCGATCGACGAAAAATTTAGTCCTGAAAAGAAGGACCTTTTATTTTTTCGAAAACGATACGACAGCGACCATACCTTGGCGACTTTGTTCGGTATAACCGTCGACAATGTCGAACTTTATCGATACCTTGAAGATCTTAAAGCTCACCCCCTCGTGGCAGATGCAGAGCTCGACTCTTTCACCGATGCCCATTTGGAGTTGTCTTCTGGTAAAGCGAATCAAAAGGCGATGCGTTTTCAAATAACAATAACATTAATACACGGCTATGGTCAAAAAGAGAGTCCTCAAGAGCTGCCTCCATTGATAAAAATTGACGACGAAAAAATCTTTGTTGAATAGGGTCAACGATGCCAACTCAAATACAAGAAAAAAAATGGTGGGCAAAGAGCCTTGCTGGATCAATGATCCTCGGTATTTTACCACTCGTAACACTCCTCTTTTTTTGGATTTTTTATTTTCCATTGCAAGCCGCTAAAAAGGAGCTCAGCGATTCTATCGAGGAAAAAGCAGCCTACATAGAACAGACCTCTCTATTGCTACCACAATTAAAACAGACCGCATTACTCGAAAAGAAGACCCAGCGTTACGTTGCTAATTGGGAAAAAAACGCTCCTACCGAAACAGAGTTTTCAAAACTCT
Source organism: Pirellulaceae bacterium (assembly GCA_028066335.1). Lineage (GTDB taxonomy): Bacteria > Planctomycetota > Planctomycetia > Pirellulales > Pirellulaceae > JALCBQ01. The sequence goes on along the minus strand of JALCBQ010000093.1, from coordinate 6,427 downwards.
TTGGTGCCATTAGCGAGCAGGCCAAGCTCGCGAATATCAAGATCGACCTCTATGAACCCCAAAAACCGACAATATACCATACAATCAATGCAGGAACCGCAACTCTAAAATGTACCGGTACCTACAAAAACATATGTGAGTTTCTTTACCATATTGAGAACTTCCCCGAGACTCTCTGGACAAACAGTTTGTCGATAACAAGGAATGGCGAAAATAGGGAAACCTTAACACTTAACATGGTTTTAACTGTTTTCAGTAAGAAAACAAATATTCGGGTTGAGACAGACCGATAAACTTTTTGATACCTACCCAAAAGTGATAGGAAGGTATGGCTTGTGAATTTAGAAGTACTTAAAAGAAGGTTACTACAAGAGACCAAAAGAAGTCCGCAAAAAGCGGCCTTCCTTGGCCTTATGTGTTTAGTCGCTCTCTGGTTTTGGCTTCCACTTATTGCCGGTTTTTTTCTCCCACAAGGAGAGGAATCACCCGTAGCGGCAACCCCAACACCCACAACATTACAAACAACTCAACAAACACAACAACAAGCCGTTGCATCCCCACAACCTTATCCCTTTTCCTGGCATCAGCTTGAAGTGTGGAAGGAACAAACCCCTTTATCTAGGGCAGTCCTTCTCACTCAAATAGAACAAAACCCTTTTCAAAGCCTTCAATTCGTCACCCCTGTCGAGACCGATTCCAAAGGAAAAACTTCCCCAAAAGCTATTCGAAAGGCTCCAGAGATTCATCCAAAAGATCTGGGTATTACCCTTTCAAGTACGCTCGTCGGTGGCCAGAAAAAACTGGCCATCGTTAACGGAAACATCCTTAGGGTTGGTTCTGTTCTCAAGAGACAAAACGAAGACAACCCAGGCGATATTATCCAATTCACCTTAATTGAAATAACAAAGAACTACATCGTTTTACAAAGAAAAAAGCAAAAATTTCAACTCAATCTCCCTGGAGCGAAGCTCCAGGGAAATGACCAATTTAATCGAGTCGCCCCCAAAATCAACTGAGGTTTTAACAACGAAGTACAGCAGAAAGCCTAACGAACAACGATCTACTGCAATGTTGTCACGGAAGACCAACTATGCTCCTCAAAAATAGTCTCATCCTTACCTGTGTTGGTATTGGTTCATTGGCCACGGTCCTTTTTGCGATCGTTGTTCCAAACCACTTTGCTCCATTCTTTGGCAAGAATGTTCCTCTGTCAACAAATTCACCAGCCAACCCCTCAGCCAGTTCCTCGACTCCACCGGCAACTTCTTCCTACTCTGATACTATTCAAGATCGTACACAAACCGAGCCATTACAGGTGTCTCCTTTTCCTTCGCATAAACAAAGTCCGTTTGTAGAAAACCATTTGGTAAACCGACATCTCCCTCAAAAGGAAGATTATCAGCAGCCCGTTTCAAATCAGTTTCAGTCACTTGCCCAAAAACTCGATCAACTCGAACAATCGTCATTGTTACAACAAGAGAATATCTCTAATATCGCTAAACTTCTTCTTGAAAGTGAAGAGCCCAAACATTCTTCAGAGAGCCAAAACACCCCTTCCTCCTTAACAGATAAAGGAGGGGGCGAGGGTACCAAATCAGTCCAGCTCCCTCTTTCTGCCATTGAGCAGGTTTCAAGAGACGGATTTAACATCACGATCAAAGAGTCCGAGATACGAGACGTCTTTGAATTGCTCAGTGAGGAGAGTGGTCTAAGCATAATGGCGACCAGTTCGGTTACAGGAACGACCTCGGCAATTCTACACAATACAACGGCAAAAAAAGCTTTTGATGCAATTGTCCAATCGACAGGTTTTGTTTCAACCGAGCAAGATGGGGTTCTTTACGTCGGCACCGTCGAAGAGATCGGGGCAATGGTTAAGGCCCACGCAAAGGTAGCGACCCGAATTTATCGGCCCAATCACATCGAAGTCGCTGAACTCAAGACTCTTTTAGAACCACTCATCACCGAAGGGATTGGCCAGATCATCAGTTCGACCGAGGCAGAAACGACAGTGGGAGAAGGGGCCTTGGGTGAAAGGAATACCAACGGCAGTCGCGATGTCTTGCTCGTTCGAGACTACGAAACTGTTCTACTAAAACTTGACAGTTATGTAGTCGACCTAGATATCCCCCCCCTTCAAGTTCAAATCGAGGCGATGATTCTCAGCGTCAACCTTAGCGACAAAAATGAGCTTGGAGTTGATTTTGAAGTTCTGCGAAATGAAAGCAACGCCCGCCTCCTCTCTGGTAGTCCTTTGACGACCTTGGGAGGGATTAACGTTAGTGATGGCGGCCTAAAAATCGGTTTCCTTGACAGCTCAGTTTCAGCCCTTATTACGGCACTTGAGACGGTCGGCGATACCAATGTCGTTGCCTCACCACGTCTTACTTGCCTTAACCGCGCTGAGGCCGATATCCTTATTGGCGACGAAATTGGTTATATCAGTACGACAGTTACCGAGACCGCAGCGACCCAAACCGTTGAGTTCTTAGAAGTCGGCACCCAACTAACGATCAAACCATTTATCGCTTCTGATGGGACAATTCGAATGTCGGTTCAACCCGAACTTTCGAGTGGCGATGTCCAGGTCATTCAAAACTTTACGATCCCAAGAAAAAACGTTACGAAGGTAACGACCGATATTTTATGTAACGATGGGGCGACCGTCGTAATTGGTGGCCTTATTCGGGAACAACTGGCTGATAGTACTTCGCAAATACCTCTGTTAGGAAGTTGGCCTCTCGTTGGCCCCGCTTTCCGTCAGAAGAAAGAGACGACTGATCGGCATGAAATAATTATCCTGATTACTCCACGAATCGTTCAAAATGATCTTGCCAACCACGAAGGTCATGAGATTGGTGGGGCCTTTATGCAACGCCAAGCAACCTACGCAGAAAAAATGAGCCTAATCGGAAAACGCCACTATGGTCGACGTTATCAACGATTAGCACAAACGGCCTGGAGTGCCGGCGACGCACAATCGGCCCTACGATATGTTAACCTTGCCCTTCACTTTGACCAACTTAACCTTGAGACGATTAGGTTGCGCAACGAAATCATTCAAAATAGTGACGAAGGGAACCAAACGATTCGCTCTCAATACCGAAGTGGGCTACGTCCCCTAGAAATGCCAAGAAATGATTACTCGCAGCAGGGGTACGGTTGGGATTCACCCGACCCCCCTGGAACGACGGGTCGGTATAGAGCCACCGAATATCAACCTACCACTGGGAACCTGCAATGGATTGAAACAACGGGTGACCACTTCGACGAATCTTACCTCAATCCGAATTCTAATCTACCAGACAGTTACTTACAAAATCCTGCCAATCGACCAGGGCAAGTACAATTTGAAACAGAGTCAGTGGGGAAAAATCTGCTACCTGTTATTGGTGAGCAAAATGAAACTATTCACGTTTTGCCGATTGAACCTTCTCTACCCGAAAGTGACAGAGAAGCTGAGCATGGAAAACAGACTTCATACCGTCTACCTACGCAGTACGACTTGTCAACAGGAAATTAGCCAGATGTCTATAATGGAAACACCATTGAGTCGGTAGAATACCTAGCTCTTCCGCTTAAGAAACTACTCAGTTTAAACTTTCATCTGGTAAGGGGAACCAATGAAAAACAACAAAAAGAGAACATTTGCACGGTTGCGAACAGCGCCTTTTCAGTCATCCTTTGTTTTACAGGGGCTTCTACTCCTGCTTGTAATAACTGGTGGCTGTTCAGCAATGGGGAGAGGTGAACCCACATTGCCGTTTAACGCATTGCTGGCAGAAACCTCAATGCAAGACAGTTCCGCCACTCCTCTCTCATCTAACACCGAAAGTCCCTTTAAGGCTGATTTAGAGCCCAAATCAGCCTCTCTTGCTCTCTCCACTGACGATCAAAAGAACTTCCCTTCGGCTAAGCAGGTTGCTCTTATCGAAGATTATTCAAAGCGACGAGCCCTTGCTCAACTAGAGGCGGCACGCCATCATGCCGAGGCCAACAACTTTGAAATGGCCCAAAAAACGCTGGAGCAGCTCCTCAGTTACGATTCACAAAACCATGAAGCTCGCCTCCTGTTGGCTGATCTTTTTGCTCTTCAAGAAAATTACCGGCGGGCATGCGACGAGTTGATGCTCCTGCAAAGACAAAAACCAGAAGATTCCCAAGTCTACCACTCACTCGGTCTGTGTATGGAGTCAGCAGGTTTCTATGACCAGGCCTACCACTATTACCAACAGGCGGTTCATTACAGCCCTCAAAATGAACTCTATCGCCTCTCTCTAGAAAACATCAATCATCTGACGTTTTGACTACTTTTTTCATCAAAAAACCGCTTCGGTGAATTGACAAATACGTTCTTTGGGAATATGATTGTCGAACTTCCTTAAATTGAAGGCCAGATAGCTCAGTCGGTAGAGCAGAGGACTGAAAATCCTCGTGTCGACAGTTCGATTCTGTCTCTGGCCACTTTGTAATACCTCTTGGCGATGCTGTCACTCATTGATGCTGCCATTCATCGATATGGGCCTTGGCGGTGCCAGCCCTTTGTGGCCATGTTAGTTTGTGGTCATGTGGAGTTCCCTTTTGACCGCCTTCTTTTTCTTGAGGACCTTCTGCAGATTTCTTACTACGAAAAAACCAACCAGTAGAAAAGCGGGCCGATAGCTCAGTTGGTTAGAGCAGTCGACTCATAATCGATTGGTCGCGGGTTCAAGTCCTGCTCGGCCTACCTTTTTCTCTCTGGTTAATTTTTGCCCTTGAATCGTTTTTGCCGAAACCGATCAACAAATGAGGCAAAAGAGTCGCCTTCTATCTACCATTCGTCCTAATATCTGCTATGTTAGGGACTCATCCTTATTCCTTTTTCTTTGGCGAGGTAGGCCATGTTTTGCCGTGGTATTCGTGGGGCAACGACTGTAGAAGAAAACTCGAGCCAAGCAATTCTAGAAGCGACCCGACAAATGTTGGCGCTTATTATCCGATTGAACGAGATCAAACCCGAAGAGGTTGCCTGTGCCTATTTTACCGTTACCAAAGATATCGATGCCCAGTTTCCTGCCCTCGCCGCGCGACAACTAGGATGGAACAACGTTCCCTTTCTCTGTGGGTATGAAATCGCTGTCCCGGACTCACTCGAAAAATGTATTCGAGTTTTAATCCAGTGGAACACGCCTAAGTCACAAAAAGAGATCACCCACGTCTATCTTAATAATGCGGTCCGCCTTCGCCCCGACCTTTGTGATATACCACCAGTCGATTGGGAGGACTTAAACCATTGGATTGAAAACCAAATGGAGGAAATGAGCTGACATTCAAAGGTCCTCTAAAAGAGCCTCATTCATTCAGTAGTTAAAATTTTGACACTCATTAACTATAGATATTAGTAAAAAATACTATATTCCCAAATGGTGGGTTCGAAAACCTTGCCCTACATTGTAAGGTAATTTATGGTGATTGGCTTAGGAAACAGGAATGTTTGAAATTGAAATTATTCTAACAGAAAAACTGACCCTTGATGATATTCCTGTCACTATTGATTTTGACAGTTTTATTCGACTTGCAGCATCTTTTGACTATAATCACCCGATGAAGCTAAAGCCTGTAATTATTTAGATGAATAATGGCTACGTGCTAAGCGATGTTTACTCAGATGTTGTCTGTAAAAATATATTGCCTGAAGAATTTTCTTTGGCTGACCTCCGAGCAATGTTGTTTTCCACTATCGTGCAATAAATCACCGCTCACCCGAGGTATTAGGTACCGATCTAGGCACAAAAGAGGACATAGATACTGCAAGATGGATCTACGGTGAGATTCGAAAAAAGATTATAGAGAGGGATTCCAGTAAGTGGATAAGTGGCATCCGCTAACACCACCCCCGTCACGAGTTGAACTCGTGACGGGTTTTCTATCCGATGATCTTAATATAAACACGTGCTAGCACTCAATCCAACCTTCTATGGAAACAAAAACGGCCACGCGCAAGGGATGCGAAATGGCCGAGTTAATTATAAATAATTTGAAATTATTCTTCTAATTTTCTAATCTTATACTTTTTAAGATTCGTGCACCAAATTGCTTCATAGCCAAGATCGGCCAATAACCTAATATCTCTATCAATCATTCCAGGAACTTCACCAGAGTAAGCCATCCTAAGGGCTGGTTCATTATAGGCGACTAAACTGCCCTCCAAAGAGTTCAAACTCCGAAGCACTTTTTTTGCCTCAGGATCGACATCGTCGATTTCAGTAGAGCCTTGGCAATACTTAATACGTTCCTTCTCTTTGTCGGTCAATTCGACATCAGATAATTCGGCATTCGGATCGTACTCATCTAAAGAACATCCTAGAATAGAAATGGTGGCTAGAAACAACACAATTGTATAACTTTTAGAAAAAACAAAAGTCATGAGCGAGTCCTTTCGTATAAA